>CAYGXU010000016.1:0-39903 GCA_964353875.1 uncultured Anaerolineaceae bacterium
GGAATTAGGCGTTACACTTGACGGAAACGGGGTAGTATTCCCCACACGCGTGGGGGTGGACCTCAAACGCCTATTAGACAACCTGGAGTGGAATATGTATTCCCCACACGCGTGGGGGTGGACCGTATCCTGAATTCGAGAAAGCGCCTGGGCCATAGTATTCCCCACACGCGTGGGGGTGAAGGTTGCCCTGGCTTCCAACCCGTAAGTGTGCGCCCGTATTCCCCACACGCGTGGGGGTGGACCGGGTGTTTTTCTTTATTGGCAGGACGCACCCGCCAGACCTAAGTGGCGGCGGGCACTAAATCAAAGCCCAGTTGCTTCGCCCGGCGCTTGAGAATGAATCGAGCACAGGAAATCTCGGCTCAGCTTGAGACCGGTTAACAACAGCCCCAGACCGCCAACCGAGCGCCTTTCTGCTAACATGCCCTGTTCTCGGAGACCAAGCCTCCTCTGAGCGATCCGAAAACATTCAATGCGACCTTGCCTACTCCACTCGAAGCTTAGCATATATTCTTTGCGTGGCAGCAGCGATTCTTAGCCTATGACAAGCACAAATAATCAGCCAGGGAATGCAACAATTGGGCTTAAGCGATGACGCCTCGCTCGGTATGGCCTGGCATTTGTGGTCAAGCTGAGGGATTGCACGCAGCAGGATGCGGGTCTTTATGTTCCCGCAAACAATCCTGGCAAAAGGCTTGTCACTACCAGAATCACGGTCAGTACGATCAAGACAACCACCATCGCCCAAGTGAGAGCGTTCACCATGCGCCCATTCACATATTTCCCCATCAAGCTACGATCGTTAATCAGGCGCAGCATCACCAGGAGCACTACCGGCAACAGGACGCCGTTAAGGGTTTGACTGGCCAGCATGGCTTGGATCAAGGAGTTCACAGGCAGCAAGATGATTCCGGCTCCCAACACGATTAGTGCGGTGTAAGTGCCAAAGAAGATCGGCGCCTCTTTTAGACTATGGCTGATACCCTTCTCCCAACCAAAAGCCTCGCAGACAACATAAGCCGTTGAGAGAGGCAGGATCGCCGCGGAGAAGACCGATGCGTTAAGCAACCCGAAGGCGAACAGAGTTGATGCATACGAGCCGGCCAATGGGCGAAGTGCCAGGGCTGCATCCTGGGCGGTTTCGATACGAACACCGTACGTGAAGAGCGTGGCGGCACAAGCGATCACGATGAACCCTGCCACAAGGATAGCGAACAACGAGCCAACGATGACGTCCAAACGCTCGTAAGCGTAGTCAACTGGCTGCAAACCTTTATCGACAACTGCCGCCTGCTGGTAGAACTGCATCCAGGGTGCGATCGTGGTGCCGATGACAGTAATGGAAATTGTCACATAGGCAGCATCCAGGTGAAAGGTGGGAGTCACAAAAGACTTGGCCACAACCTGCCATGGCGGATTTGCCAGGATGCCAGACGCCACATAAGCAAAGTATAGGGCGCTAGCTACTAGGAAGATACGCTCTACCGATTTATAGTTGCCCTTCACAATGAGGAGCCAGACTCCTACAGCCACCAAGGGCACGGATATGTATTTGCTTACCCCGAAAATCTGCATGCTGGCAGCCACACCGGCGAACTCGCTGACGGTATTCGCCAGATTGGCAAACAATACAATACCAATGATGAGGGTCGTAGCGCGCACTCCAAGGCTTTCTCGGATAAGGTCAGCCAGGCCTTTGCCCGTGACAACGCCCAACCTGGCGCTCATTTCCTGAACAATGATCAGGGCAAGTGCAACAAAAGGCAACATCCATAAAAGGGCGAAGCCGTAATGGGCACCGGCGACAGAGTAGGTCGTGATCCCCCCTGCATCATTGTCGACGGTTGCAGTGATAATTCCTGGACCAATGATTGCCAGGAGAACTAGAAGACGGGCACGGAGAGGCCTGAGTCGTTGCCAGAGAGTCATCATAAGATAATCCCGTTGAGGCTCAGTGATAGAGACGGGGAAGCCGTTTCTTCCAGGCAGTGGGGATGATCTTGTCGAGTGCATCATCTGCCGTGACGATCCCATGGATTTGCTGGTGGTCATCTACAACCGGGATAGCGACCAGGTTGTACTTGGCGATGGCTTGGGCGACTTCCTCTTGCAAGGCGCGCAGGTTTACAGAAACGACGCGCCGTTGCATCAAATCGGCGATCTGCTTCTCTGGGTCAGATAGCACCAATTCGCCGAGAGAGAGCACCCCAAGAAGTTGATCCTCGATATCGGTGACGTAGATATAGGTAATCATCTCGGCCTCGGGAGCAATCCTTCGAATAACCTCGAGAGCCTCTCCCGCCGTCAGATCGGGCCGAATGGCGACGAAATCCGTCGTCATGATCCCACCGGCAGTATCCTCCGGGAAGGTCAGCAACTTACGGACATCCTTGGCTTCCTCGTCCTCCATCAACTCCAGCAAGTCGAGACTGCGAGATTTTGGAAGCTCAGCAAGCAGGTCAGCCGCTTCGTCCGGCGCCATTTCTTCGAGGACATCGGCGACCTTCTCATCTGACATCGTCTCGACCAATGACGCCTGAAAATCCGGTTCGATCTCCTCCAGAGTATCGGCGAGCATCTTGACGTCGAATGAGGCGAGAAGTTTGTTGCTCTCTGCCCGGGTCAGGTCACTGAGGATTTCGGCTATATCGGCCGGATGCAGATCGGCAATCTTATCCCCAGGTACCTTGAGCCGTATCTGAGTGTCGCCAGGGAGAAGTTCCACATCGTGCCAGGCGATAATCCCGGGTGACATCTTGCGTCCGAGGAAGCCGCCTAATTTCTGGAAGAAGTTGACCAGACCCAGCCTTCTAAGCAGCCCTAATGTCCCAATGTCGACGTTGGCAATAAAGTATTGATGATCGACACGCGCCAGCTCGAGATCATTCACACGCACGACTCGCACGCCGTTTGTATCAATGATCTGCTTGTCGAGCACGTCTCGCGCAAGAAAGAGATCGGTACTGGTCGGTTCGTAATGAATCAAATTTTCCAGGGATTCGGTGAGGGGGATGGCGGGAGCAACAAGCACGGCCACCATCGAGATCGGGATGATTAGTTTGCCCCTGTGACATCTGATTTCCATGGCGACAATGGCCGGGTGTGCGATATCGGCGCGCCGAGCAGCGATTAGATCTTCCAAGCGTCCAACATGCTTTCCGTTTACGTCCGTCACGTGTTTCCCCATGAGGTCGCTTACATAGGCCATGTCTCACCGCCTCAAGCACAGACGCCCCGATATGCGGGGCGCGATCTTGGCAGAGCGCGAATTCGCGCCCTGGAGTTTATTGATTTATGTGATGGTAGCACCGCTGAGTGAAGCTGTCAATCATGAGGATAACACATGTGATTTAGAGTCTTGGATTCAACTCGTAAGTGCAACTTTGAAGGTCGAAATAAGAGGTAAGCTGCGGTATGATCTGCGCCTCTTAGACGGCTAAATCAAAGGAGCACGGATGAGTCATTACACACAGCTTACCCAGGAACAACGATATCAGATTTATGCCCTTCTGAAAATGGATCATACGCAAACCGAGATAGCGAAAGTGATTAGTGTAAATAAGTCCACCATCAGTCGAGAACTTTGTCGTAATCGAGGGGCATCGTGGGTATCGCCCCAAACAAGCCCATGACAAGGCGTTGGCGAGGCGTGACAAGCCCCAAACTCGCATCAGTCCCTCCACATGGTCTCTGATTGATGATTTGATCCATCAAGATTTGAGCCCAGAACAGATCTCGGGGCGGCTCAAAAAGGATCAAATAGCGCAGGCTAGCTTCGAAGACCTCTGTCGCGAGTGGGTCTTAGTCAAAGCCCGGGCTGCCAAGTTGCCATTGATCCCCGAGGTGGTCGGGAGTCATTGGTCGATGCAGGCCCAGGTGGATGTGGTTACCATCAACTGGCGCGATAAGACGATCTTGCTGGGGGAGTGCAAATGGGGAGTGGACGCGGTCGGACAACCGGTGATACGAGAGCTGGTGGAGAAAACGCCCAAGGTCGTCCCGGGCGAGGATTGGAAAGTGCACTATGCCTACTTCGCCAGAGCTGGGTTTAGCAATACAGCACAGGAAGAAGCACAAAAGAATAACGCGATCCTCATAGACCTGGAGACCCTGGATGACGATCTGAGGCATGCGGAATATGGATGACTTATCATTTTGGGTAAGTTGTTAGAGAGAATTTCGCCAGCCTGAGCTATTATTATGAGATCGCCAGGAAGGAGAATCCGGCGGAGGGTCTCATCAACTATAAGACGGGCTAAAAGGAGAGGTGATGAATGGTCATCAATCGAGCCCCGGTGCTTACGTTGTGGGCCAGCGTCGTGGCCCAGCGAATGGGCTACAGCGAAGATGAAGCGCTTACACTGGGTAAGGCTGTAGCCGGTTACACCGCACAATTCAAGGGTCGGACTCTCGGAATTTACACGGCCAAGGAAAAGGAAGAGGATGGCAAGGAGAAGGCGGAACGGCGCGAAGTGCAGTCGATCGAGCTGATGCGAAGGCAAATCCCCATTATGGAAGAGGGTGGCGGAGTTCGCGCAGTTGCAAAGGATAAAGCGATCGATCCCGAATCCGTGCGACGCTATCTCCAGGACAAATACGGAGAGAACCTGGACGAGGTCGCTGCGGCTATGGAAGAGCTGGCCAGGTCCTATGAGCCTGAAGAACTCAACCGCGCTGCATTCCGTCTTTATGAGCAATTTCGCCCCGAGATTCCGAAAGGAAAGAGAGGCTGGGGTGCAAAAGGCGAGTTGAATCTACAAAAGATGCGTGAGCTCAAGAAGGGTTAATCTAATCCATCCATTGTCATCGCGCTTGAAAATGGGTCGTGCTCCTTGTAAGTTGCTGTATCATATTACCGGGGGCAGCGCCATATTGGTTCGTGTCATACGATTGCCGTCTGCCCGACGACCTCCATCCGATACGGTTATCCGAAGCAATCCATAGGGGGAGTGCAGGAATGCTACGTTGATAGAAGCCCCAGAAGCGTTCTGTTGCGTTTTTCGTTCACATTTTCGAGCAAACTCCGGAGTTTTTATTAAGAGCGACCTTCTGAGATGTCATAGGAATCTTTGATTACTGGATTCTTGTTCGCAATCGAAACAGGTGCGGCTGCCAAAATTCAGCGGCGCCCGACGATTGAAAGCCCCCGGCTAGCTCGAATACGGCTGGGGGCAAACCTTCATACGGGGATAATATCTGGGAGTGTCCTCCGATGGAGAGCGACCACATATACCTTACATTGGCACAGGAAATCAAGTATAATCTAGACAGTCTAGATTGGAGTTTTTATGAAGAAACAAGTATGGCAGCTTCAAGAGGCTAAGAATCGATTCAGCCATGTGGTGAATAAAGCTTTGACCGACGGCCCACAGGTCATTACGCGCCGTGGAGAGGAAGTCGCCGTCATTCTCTCCTCGGAAGAGTACGCCAAGCTGCAGAAGTCCCGGCTAAGCCTGATCGAGTTCTTCCGCCAGTCTCCACTGGTCGGCGTTGAACTGGATTTGGAGCGGGATCGCAGCTTGCCCAGAGAGCTCGACTTATGAGCTATCTACTCGATACAAACGTGATCTCTGAACTGGTCGCCTCTCAGCCCAACCCCCATGTTTCGAGTTGGATTGCAAGTTTGGATCCAGAGAGCGTGTTCCTTAGCGTGATCACGGTCGGGGAACTCAAACGCGGTGTTGAAAAGCTCTCGGACTCGCGCCGCAAGATAGTCTTGGCCGATTGGTTGACCGGTGATCTCCTGATCCGTTTTGGCGACCATATCTTGCCCATCGATGTTCCGGTGATGCTCACGTGGGGTGCTCTGGTCGCCCGGTTGGAAGCTCTGGGTAAGCCGATTCCCGCGATCGACTCGCTCCTCGCAGCCACAGCGGTTGAAGCTGGGCTTACACTTGTCACACGGAATGTGCATCATTTCGAAGCGATCGGCGTTTCTCTCCTCAACCCTTGGGGGGCACAGGAGTGAGCTTCCGTAACTTCCCATTCCTCTCTCCGGGTGTGTAATGTAAAGAGCTCTTTAAATCCAAGATCGTCTCACGACAATAGCGAAGCCGCCTCCTCTCGATCCAGTTGCCGACCACAAAGCCGAGGATCCCGGCAAGGAAGATGCCGGTGTGGAAGAAAAAGAAGGAAGCGCTGCGCACGCCATCGTCGCCCAATTCCAGGCCGGAGTAACTGGCGGCGGCTAATGAGTCTAGGGTGAAAATCGAGTAGAGCCGATAACTACACCAGAACTTGTCCAGGGAGTCGTCATCACGAGACGAACCTCTCTGTTGCTTCCATATCATTGTGAGCCGATCATCATTTGACTGGCAACGCATCAACTGTTTTCGGCTGCAATTCGAGGATAGTTGGCGAATTGCCATTGATGCCCCATGCTTTTTCGATTTCTTTTACGGCCTGCGTTTGTAAATGAATTTGCCTGGTAATTTCATCCTTACAAGCAGGACAAGATGTATTAGACTCCAAAGATTGCAGCTCCTCAACACATCGGTTTATTCTATTACGTCCCCTCATAGATCTTTCTCTATGATTATCCATTTGAGCATCGTCAATCACGTGGGGTCTCAATGCACTCATGTAGTATTCATGATCAGCGCGTTCGACGATTTCTTGTATGCATTCACGGTGACACTCTTGTGGAATGCCATCTGGTTCAAGTCCGATTTTTGCTGTAAAAACAGCGACGTGAGTCAGGCTGTTTTCACTTGACAAGACGTAGGCCTGTTTTAAAAACCTCAACCTTTCGAGAAGATGCTTTTACTGCTTTTTGCGGTAAAGAAATACTGCCAGTAAAGATCCACCCACAACCAGTCCAATGGATATTGCCCAGAAAGGAGTGGTTCTTCCATTCGCGGAGGACGATTCCGCTTTGGCATCGTGATTGATAACTGTCTGAGTTGGAAGCAGGATGGGGGTTGGCGTAGACGGCGCCACCGTGGCAGTCAGTGTGGCAGTAGCCGGGCCGGGGGTAGGTGTTTGAGTGGCGGGCGGAGTCACCTGCAATAACAATTTTTGCTCGGGCCACAGAATAGAAGATTCATTCAGCCCGTTCCAGGCCATAAGATCAGTCACCTTCACTCCGTAAAGTTCTGCGATCCACGAAAGATTTTCGTTGATTTTGATGATGTGATAGTACTTGCCGTCGCTTGCGGGCGTCAGCTTTTCGATCGGGGTCAGGGGTCGAGGGGTCGGGCTGGGGGTCACTGAACCGGGGGAGATAACCAATTTCTGGCCGATTTGCAGAGGCCAATCCGCCTGAATGCCGTTCAGGGTTAAGATGGTCTCGATATTAATCCCGTATGCCTGGGTAATTGTCATGAGAGTCTGATATACCTGGACGGTGTGAACAATCTTCCCATCGTGATCGGGTGTACTGATCTGGACCATGCCCACCGATGTGGGTGTAGCATAGCCTTCCGTGCTGGGGCCGGGGATGAAGAGACGTTGTCCGATTTGCAGCTTTGAGTCTCTGGAAGTGTTATTCCAGATTTCCAGATCTTTGATGGTGATTTTATACGCTATAGCTATCGCCCAGAAGGACTGACCGGCTTCTACCACATGGTATACTCTGCCGTCTGCATCCGGGGTAGCAATTTTCACCGGGACGATCCACTGGGAACCCCCACCATCGTTGCTTATGCCGCCGGGAGACTTATATTCTCCGCAGGATTTTGTAGCGGTGTAAGCGGCCTGCAAAACGTAGTACGTCCGACCATTAGAGGATCTGGCCACACCCGCGCCGATATTGCAGTAAGCCGGATTGACGGCCGGAATCATATGCGATTCGTCTGACCAGATGATCATGATCTCGTCGATGGAGAGATTACCCACGGCGAAATTTTCAGTTGCCCAAACCTTAGACCCTCCGCCATAACCGGCAGTGGCCAGCCGACCAGAAACATTGCCAATGTGCCAGGACATCTGGTTGGCTGCCATGATCTCGGCCGTAGACTGAGCAACCGCGTTTATGATGGGATCTTCCACCAGCGCCGGCAGCCCGTAGGACATGCGCAAAGTGTTCATAGCGATGATTAGGTCAAACGCTGTGACTTCAGAGGCCTGCGCAAGTCTGGGCAGTGGTTGCTCAGCTTGCACGACGGCTGCCGTATTGAGTAATCCGGTCAGCAGAGCAAATAAGCAAAACCATCGGAGTAAAATTCTTTGTTGCACGCAGCAATTATAACGGTTGAATGTACCATGTTAAATCTGTAGTTGCACTACAACGAAATAAAAGGTTAATACCTCAGGTTCGTCGAATACATAGGTAAAAGAGAAAATCCAAATCCGAAGACCGGGAATAATAAGTTAGACCAGTCACAGAGAAATGTAGATCGTCGCTGGTCTGCTATTCACTCTTCTGTGATTCGCATTGCGGCTTTTTCCTCCTACCTTTCGAGGATAGCCCGTGGCCTATAAACGAGTGAGACGCCTCGCACATGCGGAGAGTTGTCATCGTTCGGATTTGGATGAAACTCGACTGATGTAGACCTTGCAGGCGGCGGGCGTGGCTCAACTTTCCGGGGCGGAAGAGGTGTGGAACATTCTGGACAGCAGCCGGCTTGCTGAACGACCTGCTGCGGGCTCAAGAGCAGCTCCGTTTGCATAAACTTATTGCCAACACCCTCAAGCTTGACTTGGTGGTTCTCGACAAACTAGGCTTCATCCCCTTCAACCCCAATGGGGCACAAGCGCTGTTCACCTTCTGCTCGGAACTGTATGAGCGTGTGGCGCTCATTGTGACCACCAACCTAAAATTCGCTGATTGGATCCAAGTTTTCGGCGATGAGTGCCTGACAGCCGCACTGCCGGACCGCCTTACTCACCATGCTCACATCCTGGAATTGGTGGGCGAGTCGTACCGCTTTCGAGAACGGATGCAACGAGAAAACATGTGAATCGAAGATCCTCATCCCTCATGCAAGGAGTCCTTTTCAATGACCAGCTGGGCGCGTAGTCGATGATCATATCGACACCAGTTTTGACGTGGTGGGAACATTTTCAATTCCCAAATGGGTTTTTTTTGATTGACAAAAACACCAGATCCACAAAGCATCAACCATTAATGATCTCCCTAATCAATTACCCCGATTAAGGACTTCCTCGACCTCCCCTCCACCGATCTTATCCTAAGGATCAAGTGATAAACCAAGAGCCATTGATAGAGCCTTTAACCTCTCTCTTGGCACCTTGCCCATGACATCCCCCCACTCCTTAGCTGCCTCCCCCGTCGGGTCCAACACGTGCAATATACATTCCCTTACAAACCTGGGACCCTTTTCCGCAAGGTTCACCCATTGCTCATGGGGCAACAACGGTGGTTCCTCCAGCAGCCTGCTCATGGCAAAGAATCCTGGTTTCTCAATTCCCCTTCCCTCATGACTGTAGGCATATAAAATCCAAGCAGCAAGTGCAGTTCCCCCTCGATCCACACGAGATAATTTATCTGCAGCTGCCCGAGGTAAATGATTCCCCTCCACAAGTTCATACAAAGACCATTCCAAACGACAACCGACAACTTCATCTCTTCTCAATCCTTCGACCTGGTAAATCAATGGCAAGATCAATTGATTGACATTGGGCGTAGTTGTATTTGTAAAAGTCATGATGTTTTTGGTACTTATGATACTTAATGTATTATTAGTGTCTTTAAATCCGTCCCACATTTCCGTCGAATCCAGCACACCAGCGTCCGATATTTCCGGGAGATGGGTTTTACCAGCATCCCGATTTTCCGGGTAATCGTTTTCGATAGTGTCCCACATTTCCGGGTGATTTAGATGATCAGTGTCCCATTTTTCCGGGGAATCTGGTTGACCAGAGTCTTGTTTTTCCGGGTGAATTCTCATCAATAGTTCAAATGAGTTCAAGCTTGTTTCATCATTTTGAACCAGTTGGTAGAATCGTTTTTCCCCTTCAGGTGTCAGAGGGTCTAACATTTCGACTTTCAATTGGATCGAGAGAGCTCGTCGATCCTCGCTATTTCGACCTCGGCCCCGATCGAGTTCGTTAACAAACAGGCACATATAATCCGATTGCCTGGTTTGGGAACTCTTGCGATTTTGTCCCAGCCATCCGGAGATGGTTTCGCTGCTCACACCGACCCTCTTGCCCAGTTCGGCATAACCCCCATCGATCCAGAATATGTTGCGCATTTCGGAGGTGCGTTTGTCATAATAGCCGAGGCTGCGGAGATAGACGATCAGCCAGAAAGCCGCGCTTTTCAGCAAAGGTTGCCATTGTTGGATGAAATACCAGGTCAACAGGATGGACTGGTCCGGCCTCACCAGCCGATTTTCCAATTGGTCCGCCAGAAGGGCAATGCGTTCAATCGACATATCTGTCTGTCCATTTCCCAGGAGGCGACGGATGATGTCAAAAACAGTATGAGACCTTTTGGGGTGATTGTTGCTCCCATTCTCCATGTACGTCTCAAAAGATCGTTCAAGTAGAACCTGCAAATCCGAATCCGGCAATTTCAGCGTTGTCTCCAATGCAGAGAGCGTCTGTTGGGGATCTTTGCCGGCGCCGAGGCTTTTCAGCAGATTCTCGATCGCAATTTGATGCGGAGGGCAAAGCGGTGTTCCGGCGTAGATGATGTACTTGTTAGGTTTCTGACGGATTTTCCCGCCTTCGGTACGCTCATATTTCGAGTTGATGGAGGGTGTTTCTTCGATGAACCAGGACAGGAGTGGATGAGGGTCTTCCAGGTGACGGTAGAAAGTGGATTTGGTGATGGAATGCCAGCGCAGGATGTCCGCAACGTGGACCTCGATTGGTCGATCCGCTTGGGCATTATGCAAATAGCGAAGCTGCTTGAAGGCGAGCACCGTGCTGGAAAAGTGTGGACCTAAGATGGGAAGCCAATACTTGACGAAATAACGACTTACGGAAACTACCTTTTCCGGAAAAACGATTTCTTCCCAGTAGCGCCTGAATCTTAATGTGATTTCAAAGCGCTGATCGATTTGTGAAGTGAACGACTGCGTTTCATTGGGAGAAAGTGTGGACGCGTCCACTCTTTTTTGCTCGCGTTGCAGGATAACTTGCTCCGTCACCATGTCTTCGTTCAAGACGACGAAATGGACAGCAACTGCGTAGCCAATGATGAAAGCCAGAATGCGAGCGATGGTGTCGCCTAGTTGGTCGCGGAGCCAATCACGAGCGTAGGTATTCGCAATACCGATGATAAAGGTGTTGCCATCGAAATCGATGGGTACAGCATCACGAATCCAGGTTTCGAAGGATGCACGCGGAAGCTCTGCCTGTAATAGATCAAGCGCGTCACGCCAAATGCTTTCCACGGTTTTTGTGGAAACGCGTTGGAGCAATTGGTCAGAATTGGTTTTCGCTCCAGGAGTTGGCACTGCCGCCTACCCTTCCAACCTCGGGGACCTGATATTTACTTGAGGGCGTGCGGCATCGGAACTTGACAAACACCAGCATTATGACCTATAATGCTGACAGTCAAATTGAGCATATTTTCTGCCGCAGCTCCCCCACGGTTGGCCACCCGGGGAGTTTGGCTTTTAAATTGGTCGCCCCATCTGGTTACGCCGGCGAACACGCCGAGGGGCATTCATCCCATTCAGGAACGCAACAACGCAAAACGATCATCTCAGGTCATATCGGTATCTGCTGCCTTTCATCAGTGAAACGCTATGCATACAACACGCAAAGGCCTTTAAAATGGATCCCTGGGCTGTTCCACCTCAGGAGTTGGTCCAGATGTTGCAGCACTTGCTTCGGGGCGGAATACCGACAATGGAGAAGAAAGGTAACTCTCCACGGCGACCTTGGCGATATCCGCAGTGACAAAGGATTGTCCTCTAGAACCCAATTCGTTGATCACCCGCCCGCAAACGATGATCATATCTTTGGGATTGCCCCTGGTCGCCTCCCAGATGTACTCGATCGCCTCTCTCCCAAACATAGGTTCCTTTCGGCCCGCGATCCAGGTCCGAAATTTGATCAGTTCGACTGCGTCATACAGCGAGAACGGCAACAGGGTCGCACGTGTGGAACGCGCCAGGACTTCCGGAGCGTGGGCGAGCACGATCTGAACCTCGGGCAGACCGAAGGCGACAATTGCTGCAAGTTCCTGGGCGACATGATCAAGCTCAACGAACGCCTCTGGTTTTATGTTGTGAGCATCGTCGAGGAGAATGACCGGGATCCTGCCTTCCTCTCTTTCGCTGTGCAAATGTCCCGCCAACTCTGACCATTGGTGATCGATCCCTTTTCTACGCAGGAGGGAAAAACCATGAGATAAACCCAGCAAAGTGGAATAACGCGAGTCGAAAGTTGGTCGATGGATGAATGCGACGCAATACTCATCGGGACGGGAACCATAGTAGCTTTCGAGCCTGCGTGCGATGGTGCTCTTGCCTGTACCATGCTCCCCATCAATGATTGCCAGGCCGCGTTCGCGTTCAATAATACGGTGCAGTTGGTTAAGTATCGGACGATGTTGGGAGGAGAGAAAAAGGTATCTGGGATCGGGCGCCCAAGGGAAGGGGTCTTCCAGGAAGCCAAGATCACTCAGAAGGACGGATCGAGCTGGATATCTTGGGATCGCCACGATGTGCTCCTGTAGGTTGGCAAGTGACAAGCGTTAGACAACCGAGCATAATGTGATAATATTCACAAATAAGGACCATCCGCAATACCATTGGCGTTGCCAGAATTCAATTAGACTGAACCAGGAAGTACAAATTCCACCAGCGAAGCAAGACTGCGAACATTGTAAGACAGAAAAAAAGCGCTGTCAAACGCGATTAAAGCAAATATTTCGTATTGAAAGCGTTTTAAAATGTTTTAAAACATTGATTCAAGTTGCATAACGACGTATACTACCATAGAAAGCCGAAATATTCCCCGCGCAGTACAAGGAGATTGTATGAGGGCCCGCATCATCGGTCTGGTAAACGAGAAAGGCGGTTGCGGTAAAACTACGACCGCGGTCAACCTGGGCGCGTTACTGGCGCAATCGGGCGCCGAAAGGGGAGTGCGAGTGCTGTTGATCGACATGGATCCTCAGGGGAGCGCGGCCAAGTGTGTGGGACAGGTAACCTCCTTCCCCGAGAAGGGTTCACTGGCGGAATTGATCAACGCCTCTCCTCCGGGGCGCATGCCACTGGCGGAGTACGTCCTGCACAGCAAATGGCCCGGCCATCTGGATTTCATCCCTACACACCACGATTCGATGATCGCGGCACAGAGATATATGCTCGAAGTACACCTCAGCCCTTCTCAGGTATTGGATAAATTGGTACAGCCGATTGCAGATAGCTATGATTACATCATCGTTGATTCGGGCCCGAGTGCAGGGATCCTGTTCTGGAATGTGCTATTGGCTTCTGACTATGCCATCATCCCCACCATTCCTGATTACATCAACATCGAAGGATTGCCGCGTACCCTGGAGGCCATGGAGCGCATCAACAACGAATTTGGCAAGAAGCCGGTGTTAATTGGCATCCTACCCACCGTATATCGGCGCGGCCTTGAGGCTCAGGAAAAAAGCCTGACGTTGCTTAGGAATGCCTTTCCAGACAAAGTGCTTACCCCCGTACCGCAGAATGTGGATGTTCAGGAAGCATTTGCGAGGAGAGTCCCTGTACACCAATTCAATCCTCATGCCTCTGCAGCCGCGGCCTATGCCAGCGTGACAATGGAGGTGATAAAGCATGTCAAAGAGAAAAGAGCTGCCTGAATTCGACCCCCTGGCTGGTGAGGGTGAATCAACTCAGGTGTCCCTCGATAGTGTTCATGTGCCGTTATTCCCCACGGTCGATAGGGAGCCTGAGGGAACGATCGTGGGCGAGTATAGGCTGGATCATCTCTACCCGGATTTCTTCCAGAGTCGGGGAGGTGTGCTGCCGCGAGCACTTTCGATTCAGCTTCAAGAGGGGAAGATCGATCAACGTCAGGCGTTGGCCTCCTGGCGTAAGCATGCCGCCGAAGATGAAGTACAAGGGAAGCGTTATTCGGAGTTGGGACAACTCAAGGAATCGATACGCCTGAACGGTCTGATCAACCCGATTCACATTGTGCGGGCGGGCGACCGGGAGGGATATACCGTTCTTTGTGGTGAGCGTCGCTATTGGGCCTATTGGCTTTTAAACGAGGAACTGAAAGGCTATGACCGTATCCCGGCGAAGCTGCACCGGGATCATCTGCGCTTTGTGCAAATTGCGGAGAATGAGGATGTCGAGCCGCTGTCGACGATTTCCAAAGTACGCCAGACGGCATTGGCATATTTGGAGCTGATTGATATTCGGCCACAGTTGAATGCGATGGTTTCCGAAGAGAATTATTGGGGCTTTTTCCGCCAGGCGTTGAAAAACCCGGAGGAATTATCAGGGCAAAGCTATCGGCCGCGAGGGCTATGGAAAGGACTAAGTGAAAGACTGGGTTTGCATCGCACATCGTTGATCAACTTGTTAAACATCCTGAAATTGCCGGATGAGGCGCTCGATCTGGCTGACCTTTGGGGCTTGGGTCAAAGGCAATTGGAGGCAGTTTCCAAGGCGCCTGCGGAGATCCAGCACGAGTTGGTCGAAGCCGCGATCGCTTTACAGATATCCGGAACTGACCTTTCGGATCTGGTGATCATCGCCAACGACTATGGGGTCAGCGAATATAGGAAGGCGCTCAGCGATCTTCGCAAGAGCAAGACGATCAGCCGCCCAGAGGCCAGGAAAGCACGAACGCAACGCCCTGCTGTGGAAAGGCATTCTCTTCAAGTGATTAAGGCAGCCGAAGCGGCTGAAAAATATGCCCGGGGCGAGTACGGTCAGATCGCCAGGCTGATTGTGGGAAATAGACCGGAGCAGGCGGCGGAGCTCGCCAGGACTCTGAGCGCGATCGCGAAGGCGATCCGTGACGAGTTGCGACAGGAATAGGGGAGATTGCGGTTGTTCTTAAACAGTCAACCAAAGGGGGATGGAAATATCGCGCCGATGATCGTCCTCGCTTATGGATCTAAAACAATCCTTTGACAGGCCGTATCCATAGAACGCATGGCAGTCGCTTGCAGCTGACCACAATCCGCATTTAGATGATATGTGCTTTGGCAATCATTCAGATCAGGAATCCTTCAACTTGGTTAAAAGTGTGGACGCGTCCACACTTTTAACCAAATGGATGATGGGGCGAATTTGTTTGTCGTTCCTTTGTTCCTATTTGGCTCTTATGTTTCCTGTTGATAGAGCGCAAGTGGGTCGATTCGTTTCACCCCCTCCATTGCATCGAAGTCCTCGTCCACTGAAATGATCGATTCTATCCCTCGGTTCAGCATCACAGCGGCATGCAGGCAGCCTCGCGGGGAGATATCGGATGTGTTATGGCGTTTGAAGAGTTCAATCGATTCCCTTGCATCTTCGGGTGTAACCGAGTAGACGGTAGGGACAATGGCCAACACATCCTCTGCCAACCTTGCACCTAGCTCCCTTCGGCGTATGGCGCCATAGCGGTAGAGGATTTCTTGAATGATCTCGGTATCAATCACGGCGTTGATCCTGCCTTCAACGATCGCCTCCATAATCCACTTACAGGGCTCTTTCAGCGCATGATCCGATCCGGCGGCATACATCGGCACGTTGACATCAAGAAATACGGACAGCACAATTACCCCTCCAGTGCGCCAAGGATAATTTCCTTCTCCATCTGATCCCAATCAGGGACGGGAGCTTCAAGGGAGAGAAGATCTTTCAGGGCTTGGCGTCGCTGCTCGAGTGCAGACCCACCAAAATAAATTTCCTCAATCGCCTCACGGACGAGGTGGCTGATAGGTCTATGTTGCAGCCGGGCAATTCGCAGCAGTTGCCGATATTGCTCGTCGGTCAAAACGGCTTGAATTCTTTTCGTATAGATCGCCACGAAAGCAACTCCTATACTTATACTATCATGATAGTATGATACTATCAGCGGCTCGTTATGTCAACGGGATCGTCGGTGCAGAGCGCATTCCATAGGGTGTTGCATCTTTTGCTCCCGCGGTGAGAATTGTGCTGGTATGGTGCGACTCTGTACCACACCGTAATTTACCTCAACAGCAGGGATATTATGCAACGTAAAACGGAACACAACCCATATGAATTGATTTGTTGACGGATGGGTAGACACGGTGTATGATGATGTTAAGATAAAGTAGTATTAATATATCTGTATACACACTTCATATCCTGGCTGTTCAATATGCTTGATAAAGCCTCTCCAATCCCCCTTTATTACCAACTTCAAAGCGTCGTTCGACAGCAAATCCTCTCCGGTAAGGTCTCTCCCGGAGAGCGACTTCCCACACTGCAGGAAATGGCGCAACAATTCGATGTCAGTTTGACCGTCGTGCGCCAGGCCGTACGCCGACTGGAACAGGAGGGCAATGTTCGAGTTCAACAGGGGCGAGGCATCTTTGCTTCTCAACCCTCGCAAAGGTATGCTCTCGATTTGCTTTCACCTCAGTTCTATGAGACCGCCGCGCAAATGGGGCTGAGATTGAGCCTGGTGTGTCCAGTGCGCGAGGCGATTCAGGCTACGCCAGAGATCTCTGAAAAACTTAAAATTGGGCCGGATTCCCCGGTGATTCACATGCTCAAGATCCGCCTTGCAAACCGGATCCCCACCATGATCGCCGAGGCATACTTTCCTTATAATGCATGCCCGGCATTGGTGGACCCGGTGCTTACTCCAGAGGAGATCAATTCCTTATTGGAAGAGGAGATCTATCATCATATTACCCACTCAGAAACATGGGCTTCGGCAACGACTGCCTCTCCGGAAATTGCGAGCCATCTAGAGATCTCTCCTGGTGACCCCCTTTTGGAGTTCGAAGGGCTATCCATCGGTCCAAATGACAACCCCATTCAATATTACCTTGCCAAGGTTGTCTCATATCGATTGAGGATGGGTATCGAAATTAAAAAGTTGGAGCTGCACATCTGAATAGCTATCAAAGAGAGGATATTCCCTTACAGTGGGGCGTACCGATTGAGATTTGATCAGGGAGATTGCCATGTCATTGAAGAAAATCGCTTTGATCACCGGCGCAGCGCATGGGATTGGCAAAGCCACAGCCGAGACATTATCGAGTCGAGGCTGTTCCCTGGCGCTCTTTGATCGAGACGAGTCGAAATTATTAGAAGTGGCTCAAGACATCAAACGCACGGGGGTTGATTGTCTCCCGATCCAGGTTGATATCACCGATGCGGGGCAGATTGAGGTTGGTGTGGTTCAGGTTATCGAGCATTACGGTCGTATTGATGTTCTGGCAAACATCGCCGGGATGATTGTGCTGCGTACGTTGCTCCGTACCACGTTGGAGCAGTTTGAGCAGGTCATCAATGTCAATCTGCGTGGAACATTTCTCATGATGAAGGCGGTTCTACCGCAGATGGTCAAGCAAGGTTCGGGGAATATCGTCAACATCAGTTCTGTGTCAGGCCACCAGGGATACACCCATCACGCCGCCTACAGCGCCGCTAAGGCGGGTGTCCTGCGACTGACCGAGGCGGCAGCGGATGAGTTGCGTGAGTATAACATCCGTGTCAACGCCGTGTGTCCCAGCGGCGTGGCGACCGATCTGTTCGGTAAGGAACTTCGTAAGCTGGATCGGTCGAAATGGCTGCAGCCCCAGGATATCGCCGATGTGATCGCTTACCTGGTCTCAGATGAGGCCCGGGGAATCACGGGCACGGCGGTTGATGTGAGAGGCATGTATGTGGTGTCCGTAGAGGAAGTACGCCCCTATCTGGATCTGGGAGATGAATAGAAAAATCCCTGAAGTGCTCGTTTGTGCCCCAATGGATCCCCTCTCGAAGGAGCGACTCGCATGCCTGGGTACGCCGCGCTACGCCGGTTGGGGCGGTCCGGAAGGGATGCACGCTGCGCCCTTAGAACCGGAGCAGTTGGTTGCGTTGGGCCGGGAGGCTTCAATCATTATCTTAGGCCCAGAAGCAATAGCAGCGGAAATGCTGCAGCAGCTTCCTAACCTTTGCATCCTGGCTGTTAGTCGGGCAGGTATAGAGGGGGTTGATGTCGCCGCTGCCACCGATCGAGGGATCCCGGTGCTCAATACGCCTGGTCGTAATGCAGAGGCGGTGGCTGATTTCACCTTTGCGCTTATATTTGCAATGGTTCGTAAAACGACTCAGGCCGAGGATTTACTCCGCAGTGGAGGATGGGTAAATTGGCTCTCGCCTTATAAGGCCGGGTTGGAAGGGCTTGAGCTTTCAGGACGGATCTTGGGTTTGATTGGTTTTGGGCATATTGGAAGGTTGGTGGCGAAAAGAGCAGACGCTTTTGGCATACGCATCCTGGTCTATGATCCGTTTGTCCAGGATCGTGATCTCGAGAGCTTGTCAATCAATTGCACTTCTCTGGATCGGTTGCTCGCCGATGCAGACATTGTTTCGATCCATTGCGTCCTAACTCCTGAAACCCGGGAAATGCTCAATCGGGAGCGCCTTTCGAAGATGAAGGCGAGCGCCTATCTGATCAACACTGCCCGAGCGGCGGTCATCAATGAGGAAGCGTTGCTCGCGGCCTTGAAAAACAAGGCGATCGCGGGCGCGGCATTGGATGTCTTCTGGAAAGAGCCCTTACCAACGGATCATCCCCTGATGGCGCTGGACAACGTCATTCTCACACCCCACGTCGCCGGCATGGGCGATGGCGTGATCGCTCGCGGAGCAAAGATGCTTGTAGACGGGATTGAAGCTCTCTTGCGAGGTGAATCCGTTCCAAACCTGGTCAATCCAGAGACATTGGCCCGTCCTTTATAGGTGAGCCAATAATTAAAGAAAGGAGAGGCTAAACAACACCATAATTCAATATTTATTGACCATCGTGCTAAAACCAAATAACGTTCGAACTCGGAGGTTGAAATGAGGTTCCTTAAAAAATCCGTTCTCGTTGCTGTCCCGCTGATAACAATCTTGATTTTGATGGTGACAGCTTGCACACCAAAGACAACAGAAGTAGAACCGACCGTCGCGGCAAAGACGGAGGCACCACCGCCCACAGAACCACCGGCAACAGCAGTCCCAACCGAGGCGCCTCCCGAACCCACCGAACCGATGGTGGCGGACGAGTTGATCATTGCCATCCCTGAAGATTTGCCCAGCTATGACCCCTATTTCGCGCAAGGCGATCTGCACACGCCTGCCATCGTGAAGATGCTCTTCGATAATCTGGTTGAGCGCGACACGGAAGGCAAGCTTGTGCCAGGATTGGCCGAATCATGGACCTGGGTCGATGACACCACCCTGGAACTTAAGCTGCGTCAGAATGTAACCTTCCATAATGGTGAGGAATTCAATGCCGATGACGTGAAATTCACCATAGAACGCCTGCTGAATCCCGACAACCAAATCCCAGTCGCGTGGGCTTATCAAGGTATCAGCAGTGTTGAAATCGTGGATTCTTTCACCGTACAGCTGAAGCTCAAAAACATCGATTCACAATTGCCCAATTCGCTCAGCACATTCCTGGGCATCCTGCCGAATGAGTATTTCAACGAAGTTGGAGCCGAGGAATTTGGGCGAGCGCCTGTGGGGACTGGCCCGTACGTCTTCGTCGAGCATGAACGAGACGAATATGTGACCATGGACGCCAACCCGAATTACTTCGAAGGAAGCTTTAAGGGCAAGGCGATTGTTCCCAAGCTCACCTTCCGCTTTATCCCAGAGGTTGCTACTCGTATTGCTGAACTCGAGACTGGGACGATCGACATCGCTGTGGATATCCCCAACGATAAAGTCGTAGAAGTGGATGCCATCGAAGGCGCCCATGCCGTAACGGGACAAGGTACGATCTATTACATGCTGATCTTTGCCTTCAAGGACGATGTCGAACAGCCCTTCGATGATTTCCGTGTTCGTCAGGCCTTGGCGAGCGCGACCGATGTCCAGGCTATCTTGGATACCGTTGGCGGTGGTTATGGAACGGTCTTAGCCGGTCCGTTCACGGAGAATACCACCGGTTATGATACGTCGCTCGAACCATGGCCATATGATCTTGAATCAGCACAAGCATTGTTGTCCGACGCTGGTTATGCGGATGGGTTTGAGCTGACCATCGACGTAGCAGCCAATGTGCCCATTGATATCGTGCAGGCTGTAGCCGGACAATGGCAGGAAATTGGGATCACCGTCAATGTGAACCCGATGGAAGTGGGCGCTTTCAATGAGGCCTGGCTGGGCAAGAAGAACAACGACATGCTGGCAGTGGCCTTCAACATTGAATACGAGCCAACCTCTTTCCCCTTTGTCTGGCTATGTGGCGCGCCTATCTCCTACTATTGCAATGAGGATTTTACCGCCGCGTTTACTACGGGACAGGGTCTGCTTGATGATACCGCTCGAGCAGAAGCTTTTGGAGAATCTTTCAAGATCCTTCACGATGACCTGCCGGCAGTCTATTTGTGGGTTACAGCGGTTCATTGGGGCCTTAGCGATAAAGTCACGCAATTTGCGCATGGCACTGATGGTTGGATTGTGTCTTCCCTGGTAGAAAAGATGCAATAAACGCATTATTACTTGGCAAGGGTGATCCGCCATTTGTGTTCACCCTTGCTCCATCTCTTTTTATGGATCACCTGGGATGAGAACCTATATAGCTCAGCGTTTGTTGCGGGGGGTAATTGTCCTTTTGGGTGTGACGTTCGTTGTGTTTCTGCTTTTGCACATCAGCGGGGATCCGACTTTGGTGTTACTTCCTTTAACAGCGACGGAGGCGCAAAAGGAAAACCTGCGGGCAGAGCTTAATCTGGATAAACCGATTCTGGTGCAATATATAACCTTTCTGCAACGGGCAGTGAGGGGGAATTTTGGCAATTCCCTTCGCCATAGGGAACCCGCACTTCCCCTGGTCATCAAGCGGCTTCCGGCGACGCTCCAACTGATGGCGGTGGGCATCCTCTTCTCCTTGCTGATGGCAATCCCGACTGGGATAATCTCGGCCCTTTATCGGGATTCTTGGATGGATTTCATTTCCAGGGTGGGTGCCATCCTCGGGCAAAGTCTGCCGAATTTCTGGTTGGCGATTATTTTAATTTTGGTTTTTGCTGTGCAACTGCGCTGGTTTCCCGTCTCCGGAACGGGTAGCTGGCGTAATTTAATCCTGCCCGGGATTGCGGAAGGCGCTTTTGCTGCGCCGGTGATTTCGCGGCTTTTGCGCTCCAGCCTCCTAGAAGTGCTTTCTCAAGACTACATCACGACTGCACGCGCCAAGGGCTTGCCAAGGCGCTTGGTAGTGATGAAGCACGCTTTTAAGAACGCTCTTCTTCCGGTGATCACCATCGTCGGTTTGCAGATAGGGGCGCTTTTTGGGGGCGCGGTGATTGTGGAAATGGTTTTCGCCTATCCGGGGATGGGAAGGTTAGCAGTTCAGGCGGTGATTAACCGAGATATCCCCTTGATACAATCGTTTGTAAGCGTAACGGCCTTTTTTGTTGTTCTTATCAATATTGTCACTGATCTGCTTTATGCGAAAGTCGATCCCAGGATTCGCCTCGGGGCAGGAGCTGAATGACATGCCTAGGTTACAGGCCTCGAGAAAGACGTCAGAGGGGATTGAAGCCTCAACGGGGAAAACTAGAGGTTCCAGTTGGCGTCGCCCGTGGTCCAATCCATCCGCGTTTCTGGGCATTGTAATCGTCCTTGCGGTGATCGTTTGTGGCCTGGCGGCGCCAATTTTGGCCCCCTATCCTCCCGGTAAGCAACATATTCAAAACCGTTTGAGACCTCCCAGTTGGTTGCCAGGGGGCGAACCTGGTTTTTTATTGGGGACAGATACATTGGGTCGAGACATTCTCAGCAGAATACTCTATGGCGCTAGAATTTCGCTGATTGTCGGTGGTAGTTCCATTGTTATTTCTGGCGCAGTTGGTATTTCCTTGGGTTTGATTGCTGCATTTTATCAAAAATGGGGGGATCCATTCCTTTCCATCCTGGCGGATATTCAACAATCCATCCCGCCAATCGCTTTGATTATCGCTTTTGCAGCAGCCATTGGACCGGGTCTGCGTAATGTGATCATCATCCTGGGCGTGACCGGATGGGTAGTGTATTATCGCGTCATGCGGGCGGAGACACTTTCTGTACGCCATCGAATTTATGTTGAAGCAGCCAGGGCCTTGGGCGGCAGAGATTATTGGATTATCTTGAGACATATCCTGCCCAATGTTTCTGCATCGATGTTAGTAATCGCTACTTTATTGCTCGCTTCCGTCATTACCAGCGAGGCGGCATTGAGTTTTCTCGGGCTTGGGATCCCGCCCACTATCCCAACCTGGGGGAATATGATTGCTGAGGGCAGGGAGTATTTGACGGATGCCTGGTGGCTTCCGGTGTTCCCGGGAGTGGCAATCTCTCTTACCGTCCTTGGGATTAATCTCGTGGGAGATTGGTTACGAGATGTATTAGACCCTCGTCGATCTTCTAGGAGATGATAAGCCAACTCAATGGAAAAGGAATTCCGCATGACTGTTGAGCAGGAGCAGTTTACTCTCACACCCGATATCTTTTTGGATGCCTTCCTTGCCAATGTTGGTACCAATCGCGAGGGATTACACCTACCGCCTCGGGCCGGGTTGGCATTTCAGAGTGAGGGTTTACAAGCTCTAATCGGCGTCAGCAGGGCAGCCAGGATGGCAGAGTGGACCTTTCCAATCTCGGACGATTATCTGTACCTCGGTCGATACCAAGGGCAGGAAGTCCTTATTGCGAAGATCCCCTCGAGTGCTCCGAATGCAGTTGCCTATACTGAAATCTTGATTAGTTTGGGTGTGAGGCAGTTTCTTGTCATGGGAGCGGCAGGGAGCATCCATCCAGATGCGCCTCCTTGTGGACTGGTGGCTCCTACCAGTGCAATTCGTGAGGAGGGCACTTCTTATCATTACCTGAACGCCTCTCACGTTGCAAGACCTTCAGAGAAGTTTGTTGGTGCTCTGGAGAAAGCTGCTCAGATGCGTCATCTCTCCTTACGTTTTGGACCCACATGGACGACCGACGCCGTCTTCCGCGAGACCCGAGCGAAAGCGTTACTGTACCGTCAATGTGGGATCCTAACGGTGGAGATGGAAATGGCGGCGTTGTTTATCTTGGCCATGGTCAAGGGAGTTGACCTGGGAGGACTATTGGTGATTTCCGATACCCACCATGGCGAAAGCGAGATTGTGTATTTTGGCAAAGCCTATGGCGATGCCGTGCTCAGCGCAGCGGACCTTCTGTTGGGCGCGTTGTGTTCTTCGAGTGATGATGAATAAACCCCATTCTCCCCTCTTATTAGGCATCGACATCGGGACAGGAGGCGCGAAAGCTGCCCTGGTTACACCCGAGGGTGAGGTAGTGGGGAAGGGGTACAGCCATTATCTCGTGAACCGTCCGGCGGAGGGCTACGCCGAGCAAGATCCGGAGGCCGATTGGTGGCAGGGCTGTGGAAAGGCGGTTTCCTCCGCTCTTCTCGATGCAAAAGCAAACCCCCATCAGATTATCGCGTTAGGATGCAGCGCTCAGACCCCCAATGTGGCATTGATCGATCGTGAAGGCCAGGCCTTACGTCCAGCGATTATCTGGCAGGATACTCGCAGCGTATCGGTTGCCGAGCGGTTGAATACGGCTTTAGTCGAGGCCGGGATTTGGTCAAACCATCATCCCCCATTAACCGCCCATTCCTTTGGTGCGCCATTGCTTTGGCTGAGAGAGAACGAGCCAGGGAGATGCAAGCAAGCCCATTTGTGTCTGACCACACCCGATTACCTGCACTATCGTCTGGTGGGGAACACTGCCGTGGATCGAGCCATCGCCAGTGGGATGTTGCCGTTCTATTCCTTATCTCTGGAAGGCTGGGATCGTAGGGTTTGCGCCGCGCTTTCTGTCGATTGCGATGAATTGCCGCAGATTTCCCACTCGAACATAGTGCTCGGAGCTTTGCTTCCCAGGGCAGCAGAAGAGTTGGGATTGCCCGATGGGATCCCCGTTGTGGTTGGCACAGCCGACTCGATGGCGGACCTTTTAAGTGCTGGTGTAATTAGCCCAGGACACGCCGCTTTTACCTATGGAACTCTTTTCGGCCTGATGAAGTGTATCGACAAACCGATTCCCGATAGCTTTTGTTTCGCGCATGCGATTGAGGGAGTCTATCTCCTCTGTGGAGGTATCCCATTGGCTGGAGCGACCCTGGGTTGGTTTCGTGATCAACTTGCGTTATTTGAGCGGGAACGGGCAGAAAACTCGGGAGAAAATGTTTACGACCTGCTAAATGCATTGGCCGAGTCGATTTCACCGACTTCGGAGGGGTTGTTAGCCCTTCCCTTCTCGGATCAACCTGCTTCAGATGGGCATTTTCCCATCGGAGCGGCATTGGTTGGCATGGGTTTACGACATACTCGCGGCCACATCTACAGAGCCTTCCTGGAGGGGATCGCCTACGAAGCGCGCCGGCAATTAGAACGCATGCCGGGGCCTCCGATCGAGGAGGCGGTTGCGATGGGAGGGGGGAGTCAAAACCGATTGTGGATGCAAATCGTCAGTGATGTCACGGGCGTCAAGCAACGTATTCCCCTGCATTACCATGGAGCGCCCGTGGGAGCAGCGTATTTAGCGGGCTGGGGTGTTGGTCTTTTTGATGGGTTGGAGCAATTGACGGCTCATTGGTTGGGTCATGAGGAAACCATCAATCCCGATGCCAGAAACTCGGAAATCTACCGGGAGGGGTATTCCTGCTACATGGCGGTGCGATCCAGGTTGGGAATACCCGAATTTCCGTAATCCTAAGAGGAGTGGCTTCGATGTTAGATCAGTTGCGTAAAGAAGTGGTTGAGACGGCGGTTGAAATGTGGAAAGCCGGGCTTACTCAAGGGGCGGAGGGCAATCTGAGTGCGCGTGATGCCGAAACGGGCTATGTGGCGATCACATGCAGCCAGCTGCCCTATGTGGAGATGACCCCGGAGGACATTGTTATTGTCAATGTCGATGGTGAAAAGATGTGGGGCGAGAAGAAGCCATCCAGCGAGATCAAGATGCATACCTATTTCTACCGTCACCGGCCAGAGGTGGGAGCGGTGATGCACACCCATTCGGAGTACGCCATTGCCGCCTCCATCGCGCGCTGCTCAATCCCGCCAATCACATTTGGTATCGCCTTGAATATCGGCTCAGAAATCGTCGCTGTGGATTGGGTGGAGCCAGGGTCGGAAGAAATGGGAAGTGTGACCCACGAAGCGATGTTGGCAGCGAACTCAAAGGCAGCTCTTCTGGCTAATCATGGAGCGGTTGTCTTGGCAAGTTCCCTGGGGGGAGCATTAGAGGCTGCCAAGGCAGTGGAGGAGGGTGCGCGTATGTACCTGCTGGCAAGTGCCTTCGGGGAGCCCAGGCCAATCCCTCAGGGTCGTGTCGCTTTCTTCTTTAACTTATGGCAGAACATGCAAGTAGGGGTTAAGTGAAACGCTATTTGCTTGATGTAGACACCGGCACAGGGACCCCCGGTGCAGATCATGATGATGGCTTGGCATTGGGGTTTGCCCTCCGAGCGGGCCTTCCAATCCTGGGAATCACTACTTCGCCCGGGAATGTAACAACCGAAATTGCCACGTGTAACACGCTTCGTCTGTTAGAGCAATTCGGTCATCCCCATATCCCGGTCGCTCGCGGTCGCGACGATCCGCTTTTATTCGACGCATCGCCGATCCGTGCGTTTTATGACGCGGCCGGCGAGACCGAAATCGCGCGACGTTTATGGGCAGGATGGAATCTGCCCGAACCAAAGCTTCAGCCATCAGCTCAGAAGGCACATGATTTTATCATCGAGTGTGCCCGTCAATATCCGCGTGAAGTCACCTTGATTTTGTGTGCCAGCCTGACAAACCTGGCCATGGCGATCCTGGCAGAACCGCAAGTGGTGGAGTTGCTCAATGGAGCGGTCTGCATGGGTTTGATGATCGCCGACCCGAACCCATTCATGGCTCCTCTGGATCGTCCGCCGCGTTATATGAATGACAGCTATGACTCGGATGCCACGGAAATCGTGACTAAATCTGGTTTGCCGATCACCTTTGTTACGGCGGATGTGGCCTTCAAGGTCCCTTTATTGCGCAGTGAAGACCTGGAGAGAATTGCCCAGATTGACTCTCGCATCAATCACTCCTTGGCCAGGATGCTAGAGCCTTGGATCGCGTTCGTGAAGGAGCGCTATGGAATGGCCGGGTGTGGATTACCCGATGTGCTGGCCGTAGCAGTGGCCATTGATCCCACGCTGGTTACTACGAGCAAATTTCAGATCGATATGGCGCATTTTCGATTGGGAGAAAGCGATCGCTATCCTTATCTGGTCCCTGGAACGGGTGGGATCCAGGTTGATTGCGCCGTGGATGTAGATGGGGAGAGCTTTATGGAGCAATTTTTCAATACTATGGCAGGATTGAAATCCGTTGGATCGAGGAGGTGATCGATGTTCAAGAAGAGGCGTATGGCTCATATTTTTGCAGAGGATGGAAACTGCGTGGTGATTGTGCTCGATCATGCGGTCGGCGGTGGCCCGATGTCCGGCCTGATCGATCCAGCAGAGACATTGCGGGCGATCATCCGAGGTGGCGCGGATGCGATCATGACGACCTTCGGCGTCGCCAGTCAATTTTATGAGCATGTCAAAGGGCGGGGGTTGCTCTTGCGATTGGATGGGGGCGCCACGTTTTTTGGTGATCTGGGAAAGATCAAAGATGTTTATACGGTCGAGGATGCCCTCCGTCTTGGGGCGGATGGCGTCGCCTCGATGGGTTTCCCCGGTCATCCTAACGAGTCCGACATTCTTGGCTACTTGGCCCGAATCGTGCGAGAGGCCCATGTTTGGGGTATGCCGGTGATGGCGGAGATGCTGCCGGGCGATCCCAAGATGTGCAATGGTGATCTAGGGAAGCAGATCGAGGTTGTCAGCCGAATTGGAGCTGAAATCGGGGCGGATTTCATCAAGACGAAATACAGCGGAGAGGCGAAGAGCTTTCGGAAGGCTGTGAAGGGTTGTTATGTCCCTATTTTGGTGTTAGGCGGCGAGAAAATGGATACAGCCGAGGATGCGTTGTCCATGGTTAAAGAGGCGATGGACAACGGGGCTCGCGGCGTGGCAATGGGCCGGAATGTATGGCAGCATGAGAATCCGGAGGCGATGGTGCGTGCCCTGGTTCAGATCATCCATGCCGGCGCGGATGTGGCCGCCGCCCTCAAAGAACTTGGATGAATCGGAGGTGGATATGGCCAAAAACAACCAGATGATGATGGCTGCCGTGATGACCGGGCCGGAGACGATCGAAATGCGATCGGTCCCTAAACCGAAGGTTATGCCGGGTCATGTCCTGGTAAAGATCGGGGCCTGTGCCATTTGCACCTGGGAGCAACGCGTATTTTCAGGGCAACAGAAGGCGCCTTTCCCGATTGTCGGAGGGCACGAGATCGTTGGTTGTATTGAAGCGATTGGGGAAGGGGTGCCCGCCACTATGCAAGTCGGTGACAAAGTATCCATGGTTGAGTCCTATTGTGGTGTCTGTGAATGGTGCCGTCGAGGATTAAACAATCTGTGTATGCATCGACCGGGCAAAGCGGAATACCATGGCATCCTCGGTCCGTGGGGATTCAGTGAATATATCAATCTGCATTATTCCTCAGTCCATGGATTAGATGGCAGTATTCCGGACGAGATGGCGGTATTTTTTGAGCCTCTCTCCTGTGCTGTCCATGCTGCGCGCATAGCGGAGATCGGATTGGCAGAAGATGTGGTGATCCTCGGAGGCGGACCGATGGGGATGCTCAATCTGCTCGTTGCCAAGCAGATGGGCACGCGCATAATCCTGAGTGAGTTGCAGCCTCTACGACTGGAGAAAGGGGAGCAATTGGGTGCGCATGAATTGGTGGATGCATCCCAAGTGGATCCGATCGCCGAGGTCAAGCGTCTAACAGGAGGCAAAGGGGCTGATGTTGTCATTGCTGCGGTAGGGGTGGGGGCTGCCAATGAACAGGCGCTTGGGATGGTAGCTCCCTTTGGGAGGATTGTGTTGTTTGCTTCCGCCCATCCACCCCAACCGATCCCCGTCGACCCCAACGATATGCACAAGCGTGAGTATAAGCTATTGGGTGCGGTGAGCAAGAACGCGGAAGACGCTCAGATCGCTTCCAGGTTGCTGAGCTATAGCATCATCGATCCCCGCCCGCTCATCGAGCAAGTAACCTCGCTCAAGGACATTGAAACCGCTATGCATCGAGCGGTTCGACCGGATAGTTATCGGGTGATTGTCAAGCCCTGATCATGGATAACATGAATTATTTGATCGGCATCGATATCGGCACTTCTGGGGTGAAGATTGGCGCCTTTTCGACCAAGGGCGAAGCGCATCTTCTCCTGAACCAACCGTTCCGGCGAGATCCTCTGGACCCAGATGGATGGTGGCATGCTACCTGTGTCGGTTTGAGAAAAATCTCCGATGAGGTCGGTGCAGCATATATCGATGCAATCTGTGTGGGCGGACAAGGACCTACCCTGGTAGCGATCGATCGCTCTGGGGGTACATTGCCGCCGGCCGTTCCCTGGAGCGATTCCCGTTCGGCGAAGTACGCGGAGCGAGTGAGTCAACTCGTGGGGCATAAGGTTCACGCGGGTTGGTCCTATCTTCTGCGTGTGATATGGCTACGGGAGGAAGAGCCCGATCGATATGCTCAGGCGGCGATATTTCTGCAGCCATGGGACTTGATTAATTATCGCCTGACCGGTGTCCTGGTTGGCAGTGAGATCGCCGGCGGACATCCATGGCCGCCCGAGGAACTGGAGGCTCTTGGTCTTCCGGTGGAGAAATTCGTTAAAGTGCAGGAATGGGGAGTAGTGATAGGTGGTGTCAGTCGTGGCGCGGCCGACATCACCGGTTTATCAGAAGGCACGCCAGTGATTGGAGCCTGCGGGGATGGCGCCCTCTCTTTGCTTGGCGCTCCGGGTTTAGAGAAGGGCATAGCGCACAACGAAGGTGGCAGCTCGGGGGGTGTGGGCTTGCTTTGGGATAGCGCACTTGAGGGCGAAGGTCTGTTATGCGCTCCATCGGCTATTCCTGGATTGTGGATCGTCGGCGGTCCGACCTCCTCCAGTGGTCGTGCCATGCATTGGATCCTGCGGGAGATTTTAGGCAGGCAGGAAAACATCGAGGATGTCATCGCACAAGCTTTGGCAAGTGCACGCCTTCCACAGGATTTGATCTTCCTGCCTTATTTGGATGGCGAACGGACGCCGGTCTGGGATGATGGCGCCCGAGGGATATTGGTAGGACTGTCCCTCGCTACCAGCGCGGAGCACTGCATAGCGGCGGTGATCGAGGGCATCACCCTCAATCAAGCGGATATTTTGAATCGGGCAAAGCGAGCAGGGGCAGCGCTCACTGCAGTGACTGTTACAGGTGCGCAAGCCAACAACCCGGGCTGGAATCAGTTGAAAGCGGATATTTTCGGTGTTCCGGTATACGTTCCACAGGTGACTGCTTCCACTTGTCTTGGAGCCGCGGCTGTTGCCGGATGGGGCCTTGGGATCTGGCCCGATGCTGCCACAGGCGGTCGGGCGATGAGTCGAGTTCAGTACGAGTGCCAACCCAGTTCACAGGCAGGAGATACCTGGGAGAAACGACTTGATCTCTTCCGCTCTCTCTATCAGCAGACACGTGGTTTGGTCGAGGCCTGTTCGCGATTTTCAACGTGAGAAAAGGATTTTGAAAAAGGATGGGCGCGAAATGACCAATGGGGATGAACTATGACAGGATCGGCTCGCACGAGGTCGAAACGCAAGTGGATCGGTTCGGGCGAGATGTATGCCATCATCGCCGTTGTTGCTCAAAGCCTGGTGATTCTCCTGCAACGCGCGGCGGCGATTTCTGTCGATCCCATCGTGGGCTCTTTCTTCAACATGATCCCCGTCGCATTGGTTGGAGCTGTTGGATTGGGAATAGCTCATCGGCGCAATGGTCAAGCATTCGGCCGACCGAGGGCTTTAGCGATTTTGGCAGCTGCTGGCGGGGGGCTGTCCGCAAACGTGATCGCCCTTCCCATTTTCCTCAGGGCGCTCTCATTGGGCGGAGCAGTGATTGCCACTCCGGCTGTGGCCTCGTCTGTGATCTGGGCTGGCTTATTGGCCTGGATGCTATTGAAGCAACCCCTTTCCAGGCTTGCGTTGTATGGTTTTGTCGTCTTCTTGGTTGGACTGACGATGTTGGGCTTGGGGCAGAGCAGCGACATCCCTCTTAGTGAACGTTGGGTTTACGCCATTCCTTATGGGGTCCTTGTAGCAATGCTTTATGGCTTAACCATGACACTGACCGGCTACAGCTTGCGGCTGGGCCTCAGCCAGAGTGGTTCGGTGGGTATCAATGGAATGGTCAGTCTGCTTGGCTTATGGCTCTTGAGCCTGTGGCAATCGCGTTCGATAGCAGGCATCGGGACCGATATGATCATGCTACTCCTTGCTGGTCTCCTCCAGGCCATGGCGTTGGTCGCGACGACAGCTGCGTTTGCGAGGACAAGCGTGGTCAGTGTGGGGATCATCCTGGTGACCAATGTCGTCTGGACGAGTCTGTTGAGCTGGCTCTTGCTCGACGATGCTCTCAATGGGGTGATGTTCGTTGCGTTACTGGTCGTTTTAGCAGGGCTGATCCTGGCGCAATATGGCCAGTCAATCGAGAGAAAAGCTCATGGATAAGGCAGTTCTTCATGATAAGGTCTACGCCTCTTTCATGGGAGGAATGTGCGGTAGCGCACTTGACCATTTATCTGAATCCGGGTCGGCCAAGGTCGATAGTGGCATGCGCTATCAATGCTTGATCCTTCAGGCATGGCTGGCCCATGGATACCCGACGGATGCGAGCCAAGTAGCGGCTTACTTGCTAAGGGAAAAGCCCGATGAGTGCCTTGATTTTAACCGCTATCTGCTGATGCTATGCGAGATATTATCCTTTGGACGATTATTTCCACAAGATAAAGTATGGGACGCTCCCTATGGCTGGTTTTATGCAGCCACACCCTGGGAGGTCAGGAGCGGGGGGATGGTTGCGGCGGCAGCGGTGTGCGAAGCGCTGCAATCGGGATCGACTTTGGAGAGCATGATCCAGGCCTGCCTGCAGGCTTGCGATACGGTTGGAATCGAAGGGGGGCTGTTGCGGGAGCGGATCCAGGCTGTGGCGACGCTGGTGGAGAACATCGAATCGTCGCAGGATTTCGTTAGGGCTTTCCACGAGCGTTTTTTGGTAACATTGCCCGATTCATACTTGGAGGTCCTTCCGGCGGCGCTTGGGTGTGTGATGCTGGCAAAGGGGAATGTCGCTTTGGCGTTGGATGTAGCCATTGCGCTGGAAAGATGCACCAGCGCTATCGCGGGGCTGACCGGGCAGATTGCGGGCGCGCTCACCGGATCGGGGAGTCTACCGCAAAGGTTGCTTCAGCAGGTGATCGCTGATAATCCCGAGTTGGAATTAGAAGAAACGGCCGCTTCATTAGGCGCCTATGTTATAGAGCGTTATCGTCAGGTCATGGAGATTTCTGGTGTGGTACTCGAACTTGGAAAAACCGATGCCTCTGGAAAACCAGAGGATGATCTTGGGAACAGCCGTCTCTATGACAAGATGCTGGGGACCCTCGTGGGCGGAGCATGTGGCGATGCCCTGGGTTGCCCGGTGGAATGGATGCATTTCGAAGACATCCGTGACCAATGGGGTTGGGTGGATGGATTTGTTGATTATAAAAAGCAAGTGCGTCAGCCGCGCCTTTTCTACGAGAGTCTACTTTGGTTTGATCAGCAACCCGATTTACAGCTTTCCCCGGACAATCCTCTTGGCGCCTGGAGCGACCGGCCTGGTACATATAGTGACGATATGCGTTTTCGCCTGCTCCTATGCCATGGCATATTGGAGAAGGGCGGCGCCATCGACGGTTCAGAATTTGCTGAACTGCTATTGAATTATCGGACGCAGTCTCAGCAGGGCTTGTCGAAGGGATTGCCCTCGTGGCCAGGACCGGAAGCAGCATGGGCAGAAATGCTCACCTCAAAGGGGCTCCTGGAGGGCATGTGGAATCACATCCAACCAGTGGGAGCCTGCTGGGCTTGGGATGCGCCGCTAGGCATGCTCTATCCAGGAGACCAGCAAAGCGCAGCACAGCACGGTTACCTGATGGCAGTCTGTGTGGCATACGCTTTCCACCCAGATGCGACGATCGATTCTCTCATCGAGTGTGCCCTTTCGTATTGCTGGCTTTATGGACAGTATGAGGAGCAAATGCATGAACGTATCTTGGGTGCGGTGGAGCTGGCGCAGCGGAGTCAATCACCATACGAGTTCTATCGAGATTTCTATGACCGCTACCTGGTGACACAGCCAAGCTGGTGGATATATGTTCTCGAACAAATCCCGGCTGCGCTCGCTCTCTTGCGGTTCGGGGAAGACGATCCCAAGCAAGCCATCCTGGCTGCCGTGAACTTCGGCCGTGATGCGGATACGATTGCTTGTCTTGAGGGAGAGTTGATAGGCACACTAAGAGGGGCTTCCGCCCTGCCTATGGAATGGGTGGACAAGGTTCTGACTGTCAACCCGCAACCCTCGCTGTCCGAGATAGCCCTGCGCTTTGCCCGTTTGGTCTCCCAAAACGCGTACAGGTTTGCATAAAACCAGAGGAAGCGTTTAGCCAGAAAACGGGCTTTCCTCTAGCGAGGATCAAAGAATGGGAGCAGAAGGAAGGTCAATTGATGGAGTTGGTTGATCCGAAGCCTGCCATGCGGCGGAATGGCGAAGAGCGCATGCACTGTGTGGACGTTGCCATGGGGCGCAAACCAGCCGATCTGGTCATCACGGGTGGGGATCTGCTTTGCGTGCGCAGCGGCGAGATCTTGCCAGGGTGGGGAGTAGCCACAGCTGGACGACGGATCGCGGCAATTGGCGATGTGAGTTCTTGCATTGGACCGGACACAGACGTGATCGACGCAAGAGGTTTATTGCTGATCCCAGGTCTGTGTGATGGGCATGTGCACATTGAAAGTAGCTTCTTGTCGCCGGCGCGCTACGCTCAAGTGGTTTTGGCAACAGGCACCACCTCGGTGATGGAAGACCCGCACGAGATCTGCAATGTAATTGGGTTAGACGGTGTCCGCTATTTCCTGGAAGAGAATGCGCGCCTGCCAATCAATATCTGGCCGCAAATCCCTTCGGCAGTGCCGCCCTCGGATCTGGAAACCTCCGCAGCAGATATCGGCGCCGACGAAGTGTGGGAGGCGTTGGCATGGTCCGGAGTAGTAGGCTTGGGCGAAGTCATGGCAATCGATCAGGTTTTGGGGAATGAGGCGCGCTTACGGGGGATGATAGACGCAGCACGGCAACGGCGTCAGAGCGTTGAAGGCCATGCTCTGCGGTTGCGAGGGCACGAGGCCGGCGCTTATGCTGCGGCAGGGGTCGCCTCGGATCATGAAGCACATCCACAGGACTTCCTCGACAAGTTGCGTCGTGGAATGGCGATCCAGATCCGCGTAGGGGGATGGTGGCAAAATAGTTTTCAAGAGATGGTAGCAGAAGCATTGAAAGGGGGATTGGACACACATAGCCTGATGTTGGTCAGCGACGATCGCCACCCTTGCGATTTGCAGAAGCTCGGCTCGATGGATTACAACGTGCGCTGCGCCATAGAGTCGGGCGTTCCTGCGATCCAAGCAGTGCAAATGGCGACCATCAACGTCGCTTGCCATTTTGGTCAGACCCAAGAGTTTGGAGAGATCGCGCCCGGTCGCCTGGCTGATATTCTGTTGATCTCGAATCTACATGAACTGCAGGTGGTGACGACGATCGCCAATGGACAAATCGTGTCGCGGAATGATAAGAAGATGGCCGGATATTCGGATTTGGATATTCCTTCCTATGTGTGTGATACGGTCCGTCTGTCACACATGCTCACCAGGGAAGATTTCCTCGTGCGAGCGCCGTCGGGGACGACACGCGTGGAGATTATTCTTCCGAGTTATTCCCGTCCAACGGGAACGGTATTATTGCCAGTAGTGAATGGCATGATCGAACGTGATCATGGAGTCGATGTGACCAAAGTGGCGGTAGTTGAGCGCCATGGACGGGTAGGCAACATCGGCTTGGGCTTTGTGCGCGGTTTGGGTTTTCATCGTGGGGCTTTTGCCTCCACGGTGGCACACGATGCCCACAACATGATCGTCATCGGAGGGAGCGAGGCAGAGATGGCTATCGCTGCTAATCGTGCGGCACAGATGGGCGGCGGCATTGTGGTAGTTGAAGGGGAACAGGTCCTTGCGGAACTTTCGCTCCCAGTCGCTGGTCTGATGAGCCCTGCCAGCCCTGAAGAAGTGATCGCCCGTCTGCAGCGGGTTGATGAGGCGATAAGGAAGTTGGGTGGTGCGGATTGGTTGGGCGAGAAGCCTGCCATGACCCTGACTTTCCTAGCCCTGACCGCGGCATTTGAGATCTTGGTCACCGACCTTGGGTTGGTGGATACCCGAAAAGGCCGCAGCATATCGTTATGGGCATGAAGATCCGATTGGCTTTAAAGAAACAAACCATTTTCTTGAGTAACGAAACGCTTAGAAGTAATCCAATTCGGAGGTAGTCCGTATGAAAGGTAAGATGAAAGCATGGCGTCTTTATGCTCCCCAGGATTTGCGCCTGGAAATCATCGATATCCCACGGCCGGGTCCAGATGAAGCGTTATTGAAGGTTGAAGTGGTCACAACCTGTGGCACGGACCTGAAGCTCTACAAGCGGGGACACCCTAAGGTCTCCTTCCCGACGTCCTTCGGTCACGAGGTTGTTGGGACGGTGATCGAAAAAGGGCCAGCATTGGCAAATGTTAAAGTGGGGGACCGAGTAGCCACAGTAGCCATGGGCGCCTATGCTGAATATGTCCTGGTGAAGCCGCCAGTCTCCCTGAGTGAGATGCCATTATTGCCTGGGGACGTGCCGGCTGAAGCGGCTGCGCTTAGTGAACCGTTTGCCTGCGCTTATCATGGGATCGTGGAATCGAATGTCCGTTTGGGTGATCAGGTGGCTGTTCTGGGCTGCGGTCCAATCGGTTTGATGTTTGTACGTCTGGCGAAAATGAGCGGGGCAACTGTGATTGCCACGGATACGGTTGAAGGGCGTCTGGGGGCAGCTCGAAAAATCGAAGCCGATGTTACGGTGAACATCGGACTGGTGGAGGATCCCATTAAGACTGTGCGATCACTGACTGAAGATGGCGCCGGGGCGGATATTGTCATTGAAGCGGTTGGGTTGCCGGCTGCTTGGGAACAGGCCTTGTATATGATCCGCCGCGGAGGATTGGTGACCTTCTTTGGCGGTTGTGAAAAAGGCACTAGCGTGACCTTCGACACCGAGTTCATCCACTACCAGGAAGCGCGTATGCAGGGCGTATTTCACTACCATCATCCGGATCACTTCTTGGAGGCTTTTAACTTGATCAGGCAAGGCGCATTGAATCCAGAGGTGTTCGTCACCGAGCATGCGCCTTTGGAGGAATTGGATCAGGTCCTGCAAAGACTGCTTGAAGGATATGAAGGTATCAAGATCGCCATTCACCCTGATGCCTGAAAGAAACTTGGGTTGCGGAGACATGGCTGGAAGAAAATCATGAACGCCGAAGAGAAACTTTTCTTGGATCTGCACCAAAAGCGATGTCAGGAAACCTTGAAGGCGATGCAGACATGGATTTTTGGCGAACGAGGCTTAGCGCAGGAGGTAGGTCCTAATTTAATTCTGGTCCACGCCAGTGTCGGCAATCCCGAAAAGCATCTGCTGCCTCATATGGAAAATGTGCGCACGTATGGGCGGTTTCCCGCGCCAGGCGGAGGTTGTGCGCGCGGTTTTTATCGCGGGGTTGAGGTTTGGCTTCTGCACCAATTCATGGGGTGCACCGCCACGCAATTGTGGATGGGTTGTTTGCAGGGCACAGGCGTGCATCACTTGATCGGTTTAGGGGAGATGACGGCTTACCCGGATGATGTGTCCGTGGGGGACATCGTGCTGCCGGTCAGCGCCATTCGTGGCGATCTGATTGGTGAGTTTCATGCTCCTCCGAATATACCGGCAATGGGTGACCCCGGTCTGCTGCGAAGGGTGAAGGAGAAACTGACCTCCTGCGGATGGCCAGTACACCAAGGGACGGTTTATAGCGGTATGCCGGGAGGGGTAGGGGTGAACAACCCGATCCTGAGGGAAAAAATTTGGGTCCACATACAGGCCGGTATCTTAGGAAATGCGATCGAGACCTCCGTCATGTATCTAGAGTCGATGCTACTGGGCATCAGGGCAGCGGATTTGTGGGTCGTATCGGATGATATTGTACATGGCGTGTTCGAAGATACTCCCTCGGGTCGCGAGCGGTGGGAGCACGGCTGGGGGTTGATCTCTCACGCTGCGCTGGATACTCTGGCAGACATCGCCGCAGAGGAGGGCGAAAAGTGAGCATTAAGGAGAACCGTGAGGAGTACGAGCGCGCCTACACCAGACGCTCGAATCGCTCCTTGTATTTTGAAGCGAGGGAATTTGAATCCATATGTGATTGGAGCGAGAATGTATTGATCGTTGCCTGCAGCACTGAACATGGCAACAATATCGCAGGATATTTGGATGAGGTGATCTACCATGCAAGCTTTCTGCCGGCGGAAGAAGGCGGGGATCCCAACGAATGTCTGGCGGGGTTTTACCGAGGTGAGAAGGTGAGCGTGGTTCATACTGGCATCACCGCGGGCGCTTATGGCGCCTCGTATATGGATCTGGCCATGACACGCCTTAGCCGGAGTCGGGCGAGGAAAATTATTATCATCGGAGAGTGTTCCTCCTTACAGGAGGATGTGGCGATGGGCGATATGGTTGTCGCCACAAGCGCCATTCGTGATGACGACAGCCATCACTCCTACGCTGCATCTGATCTGCCGGCAGGAGGGGACATCGAGATATGCGCTGCCCTGGAGAACATAAGCTGCAAGCAAGGTTATTCAACCCACAGTGGGTTATGTTGGAGTTGCGGGGCGGGTCTGGGTATCTATGATCCTCATCTGGCACAAAAGGCATTGGTTCTAAATCGAATGGGAGTGCTGGCGAATGCGCTCGAAGCGGCCAGCGCCTATTTGCTCGGCCCTATCTACAACCTAAGGGTAGGCTCAGTTTGGGTCGTTGCGGACAGCATTTACATGCCGATCGAATGGGGTTGCCCTTGCCCTCGCCTCGAATGGGGGGAGGGCTGGCAACAATTGGTTGGAGTGGGTCTGGAAATAATAATTGGATTATAGCGCGGAGGATTCCTGCTTTCCTGACAAGGATTTTCAGCAGAGTTGCCTGTTTGAGCCGTATCCAGGATGTCCAAGCTTGCTTCAGCCTCCCATGATTGGCGAAGGTATTGATCTTTATAGGCTTATTTCCAATTTAGCTGATAATTGCACTGCAATAACCATATTTTTAATTGTGCCATTGGGAGAGAACCTCAATTACTGCATAGAAATAGCGATAATTTTGGGATGGCCTCAATAAAAAACCTAAACAATGAGCCCTTTTCACCCACATTTTGACCAGAAATACCTTTTTGCAGTGCAATCACTGATTGTTACCCAAATTACTTTGGTAGTTTTAAGAATATCCGCCCACGCATTGTCATCCACTGGGATACCCTCGTTTTCTCTGCGCCGAGCTGTGCGGTGTTCTGGTTCACCGGGATCCGTGAATTGAATGTGATCCCCCTACTGAAGAACAACCTGTCGCAATGACGGCGAATAGCTTTTAGCCTGTCCTGAGCGCAGCGAAGGATTTCCGGGTTGACCGGCGTAGGCAAGTGGCGGGTCAAGCCCAAATTAGTTGTTAAATGCCTAGAGAGAGATGCTAAGGAGCTTCTGGTTTCCCAGGAATAAGACTTGACAAGTGCAGCGTTTTCATAGATGTTAGCCCGCCTTCGGAATTGAAGCCGATCCTTACGCTTGTAGAGGAGGTGCTGCTTTCTTTCCGTGAATCGGGCGGAGGGAGCCCGACCTTGCGATGGTTGGTCGACCGAGCATCGCGTGGTCTCAATCCTTGGAAAGGTGTCAGGAGTCACGACCTGGTCACTTGAGCAGTCCTCCTCTGGCTCCATTGTCCCACCTGAAAGATGTAGAACGATCAGGATTCCAGCCAGATTCGTGCAGAATCCCCTTATGGCCATCCACCTAGGGCAGGGCTAACAGTTTGCGTTAGCGGCGGCTGGGCGAGCGTGGGCTCTATTTGAGAGCAGGATTCTTTCGAGGTGCAGAAAATGCTTGTAAATCGCGTAGACTCTCAGCCGTCCGCTGCACCCTGTCAGGATGGCGAGGCCATCATTTTTCACGGCAGAAACAGGAGTGCAGTTGTTACTCAAAATATACTCATAATTGACGGGATGCGGTTCGAGCATGGATAGAGTTTTTCGGGGTTGCAACCCCTAGGTCGGCGCAGCGCGCCTGCTTGCATACGGGAATTCGACCCGCGCTGCCGTCGCAAGCCAGCTGACAGGGAGAGTCATTTCTATCGGACAGTTGCATTACTGGAATAAAAAATCTCTCCGTGTGATCCCCGCCATACTATATGGAGAGAACCCTGTCTATCCAGAGCGATAGCAGGGGAGTTGTCCGACCTTACCCCTAGAGGGATTTTCTGGGCTTCGGACCACGTTCCGCCGGATGAACAGCTGGCGTAATAAAATTGATCGGATTGATCCCCGACACGGATATTCCAAAAAATATCAACTGTACCTGCGGCGTCCGCGACGATCGCTTGAACTATGATCTCCTGGAAGGTTGGATAATATGGTATGCTAAAGAGGAAAATGGGATCAGACCAGTTTCCATCCGGTGTTTTGTTTGTATAATGGATTCCAGAATAATCATCTACAAAGTCCATCCAAATGACATGTAGCACATCATTTCCATCCATAGCCATGGCAGGAAAAGGGTTGTATGTCCCGGAAAGCTTCAGAGGTGTTGACCATATCCCGCTGCCATGAGCTTGAGTGCTGTATAAGATTTCGTAGGAGTCTGCTTCTATATCATCATGTGACCAGATAACGTGAACGTTCAAAGCGCCATCTACGGCAATGTGGGCGTCATAGGCAACCAGCACCCCTTGGGAGAGGTTGACGGGCTGAGACCAGGATCCGCCGGGCGGCTTGCTGGCGTAATAGACATCGAAGTAATTCTCCCAAACGATGTGCACCGTGCCGTCGCCACCCACTGCCAGGTCTTGTTCCAATGATCTGCCATAGTCGTTGGTTGCCGGTACCGGTACCGTCCAGCTTCCTCCTCTGGGCTTTTGGCTGTACATAACATCATCAATTCCCCAGACCATATGTGCAGTGCTGTTTGTATCAATGGCCAGCACCGGCTTGTCTAAATAGACTCCGGACAGGTTTGCTGGGGCTGACCAGACACCCCCATCCGGTCGGGTTGTCCAGGAAATTTGACTATCAGAATTTGATGGATTTTCTTCCCAAACAACGATGAGTGTGCCCTCGGCATCTACCGCAATGTCAGGGGACCTTGCCGACCCACGACCTTTGTATAGGTCTATGGGAGTAGACCACTGGCTGGGTTGTGCTGTTGTGGTTTCGGGTAGTGTAGGCGAGGGTGTCTTGGTATTTTTTGGTATTTCTGGCGTAAATTCAGTTGCAGTGGGGGTCTGATTCACGGTCGCTTCGCTTGTCTTAGTTGTTGTCGATGATGCATCTTCTGAAGGGTTTAATCCCGGGGTAAGCGAGCAGAACATTGACACAATTGAAAGAATCGCGAGAACCAGTATCGGCATGAAGAGCTTCTTGGTTTTCATGTAAAACCTCATGTGCCTAACATGCACCCAACGCTCCGGCTATGCTGCGGCGGCGAACTCTG
>CAYGXU010000016.1:40003-41103 GCA_964353875.1 uncultured Anaerolineaceae bacterium
CCTTGAAAAGCCCTCGTAGAATCAGTTGTGCTGATAGCAAGCATTGCTGTTAATTCCCATAGGCCTCAAAAGTGATTATTTTGATTGCTGTAATCCAGTTGCCGAAATCTCCCCAGGCCGCCTCACCCATAAGCCACCACGTGGATTGTTCACACGGTGAGGGAGGCTGGGTATGATAGAACACCTCTTGCCCAGCCTGTGTAATGACTTTCATCGGCAGTCGATTGTCTCTACTTTCCTCGTGCAAAAACTCAACCTCCCTGATTCTTAAAAAATTACCTTGTATTCCTTCTAGGATTGGTAGGTATGCAAAGTAGTCAGAATGAATGTACCTAAAGACCCCATCTGATGTTGTACAGTGGTATGAAAAGCGAAGGTCAGTAATTTTTACGCTATTTCCATTGGGATAATGGACTATTGCGATCACATTTGGAACAAACCAAGGCGTAGGTGGAATTTGAGGCACAAGGGGCAGGCACTCTCGCTGGACGGCGATCGACTTGACGTCTGCCAAATTTACCCTGAAATCACCCAACTCTGTAGTGCCAATGAGTTCTGAATAGGGATGCACCGTTAGGTGAAGGGAATCTCTCAGTACAGTGCCGTCAACAAGGATAATATCTACTGATCCGAATTCGTCATCAAACTCAACACTACTAACGTAATAAAAGAAACTTACGATTACACCATTCGATATAGGAATTCCTCCAGGGGTCGTAACGGTGGGATCGTCTGTTCCCAACAGCGCCAGATCCGTAGTCTTGATCTCTACTCCTGCTTTTGTGGTCACTACATATGTGGGGAGACTTAAAGGGGCTGGTGCCTCTTGGCATGGCATTTGGGTAATTACGACTGATGGAGTCGGAGTGAGCGACGGAGTCGATATGTCACGAAGGAGATTTTGAGTGGCGGCAACTGATGGTGTGATAGATGCAGGCTGTAGGGTGGCGGTGACTACAATGACAATAGGTGTAGGAGTAATAACGGGAGTGCCACATCCAGCGAGGAGCAACGTAGCCAGCACCCCATCCATAAATCTGTGCAGCAACTTTGCGTGGTTCATATTTCATTCCTTCTCAGCCATGTAGACTACGCCCAAC
>CAYGXU010000017.1:0-40031 GCA_964353875.1 uncultured Anaerolineaceae bacterium
CCACCCCAAATCTGGCCGCGGGAGTACAGGATGCAACACTCCGTGGAATGCACCCTGGTGAAATATGCTCGTTGACCATGATCGACGGACATGTTAAACTTATCATTTGCGTCCTTGCCTAATTAAGCAAGAAACGCAATAGCGGAAAACAATATTAAAAAATTTCTGGGATATGCGAGTTTTTACACTCAACATCGCATAGAAGATTTACCACTGCTACCGCAATGGAGACGATCAGGATCGGTACAAAACCATCCTAAAATTCGATGTTATGGGAAAGTAGGAGGGTCTTCCGCTTATCGCTTTGGAGAGTGAGGGAGGATTGTACATACTGCACGTGTTCGCTATCGCTTCAGGGCTGGTATTTCTATGCTTCGTTTTCCTCCTCCTTTATTTGAAAATGGGAAAATCGATCAGTCTGCTTGTGGCCAATCTTCGAATGAAATCTCTCTTTTGGAATGATCGCCGTCAAAGGGCGAGGGGGCGAAAAAAGCAATGAAAGATGAAACCATCCCTTCCCCCTACCTTATCGTTGGTCTGGGAAATCCAGGACGCCGATTCATAAAGGATCGGCATAACATAGGTTTTATGGTCTTAAACGCTTTAGCTGAGGGGATGGGTCTTCAATTCACTCGGACTCATCGCAAAGCCATAATCACCGACGGACAGCTCAACGGTCGTAAGGTGATCTTGGCGAAACCACAGACCTATATGAATAGATCCGGTGAATCGGTCGCCTCCCTGAAGCGCTATTTTAGAATCGATACAGATCACCTTCTGGTCGTGTTCGACGACCTGGATCTCCCCCTGGGGACGATTCGGCTACGACCACAAGGTGGATCGGGTGGACATAGGGGCATGAGATCGATCATCGAACGCATCGGCACAGATGTTTTTCCTCGTATGCGTTTGGGGATCGGCCGCCCCCCCCGAAATTTGGAGCCTGCTGACTATGTCCTCCAGGCATTCTCTGATGTAGAGCGTCCGCTGGTAGAAATGACTCTGGAGCAAGCTGTGGAGTGTATCCATAATTATATTTGTCATGGAATAGAAACGGCGATGAATCGCTTCAATTCCAATATTGAGGATACATGAACCTATCTGGCTTGCTTCAGATCATCCGGAATCTTCCGCAATATCAGCAGATGTTGGTGACGATCTCCAAAGGCGATGGCCTACAGCTATCCCTTGATCTTCCCCGTGCAGCTCGCCCGGCGTTTGCTGCCGCGCTCACCGAGGATCTAAACCGACCGGTGCTTTTCGTGGTTGCCCGAAACGATCGCCTGCTTAATTTACTTGAGGAAATTCCAGCATGGGCAGCTGGCTTGGAAGTCCATCCCTTCCCCGTACCGAGCCCTCTCTTCTATGAATTAGCCCCATGGGATGAACGTACGATTCGGCAACGGGCAACCGTCTTAGCCAAGCTTACTGCCCAGTCCCAGCCCGGTGCTCCTGAAAATGAAAAAATCCCTCACTGCTCGCTGATCCTCGCACCTGTTCGCGCCATCATGATGCGAACCCTATCTCCGCGCCAGTTCATCGCGAACTCACGCTGGGTTAAGCTGGGTGGGATTATGCAATTAGAGCGATTCATTCGTTTACTGGTTAACAATGGATATATTCCATCTAGCCTGGTAACGGAGCCAGGACAATTTAGTCGACGTGGGGGAATCCTCGACCTGTGGCCTCCCGCCCAGGAACAACCGGCCCGAATCGAATTGTTTGGAGACGAGGTCGATTCTATACGTGCGTTTGATCCGACAACCCAGCGATCAAATCAAGAAATTAATTATCTCCGCCTCACTCCCGCACGCGAAGGACTTCCCGGTTTCTTTCAGGAAGAATGGCTCTCTTTTCTATCATCGTCGACTGACCTTCCTCATGATGCCTTGCTTGAATTCTTTTTGCCAAGCATGAACCCGATGCCTGCAGGGCTGATTGATTTCCTCCCCAAAGATAGTGTCATCCTGCTCGACGACCGCATGAGTCTCGAGGACTCGATTTCAGAATTTGAACAACAGGCTATTGAGTTACGCGACGAACAAATCGAATCCAATCTCCTTCCACAGGATTTCCTCCTCCCTTACCTGACAATCAACGATATCAATGAAGCGCTTGAGCGTTACACAACCATTGACTTCGGTCGTGTTGGTGCTGAACATGAGCCCGATTTCCCTTTCACTGATCATTTCCATCCTGGCCCGCGTTTTGGTGGACAGTTGAGACCACTGATGGAGCACATCGGTGATCGGTTGATGCAACATGAAATTGTTGTTGTCGCAAGCCGGCAATCGCCTCGCCTTGCAGAGCTTTATTCGCAAGAGAATATGCCCATTGCTGAAATGAAATTCATTCCCGCAGAGCTTTTCCCAGGGGAATTGTTTTTCATTCAGGGCGCCTTATCGGAAGGATGGATTCTACGGTCATCCGAATTGGGGAATATCCACCTCTTAACTGATGCGGAGATCTTCGGATGGGCTCGACCACGCCCAAGGCGCCGTCCCGTCTTACGAGCCACCGCTCCCGAGGCAGATTATGCTGATCTGAAACTTAAAGATTGGGTGGTTCATGTCGATTATGGGGTTGGAATTTTTCAAGGTCTGGTCGAAAGAACACTGGATAACCTGAAGCGTGAATATTTACTTATCGAGTATGCTGAAGGTGACCAGGTCTATGTCCCGATCCACCAAGCTGATCGGGTCACTCGCTATGTGGGAGCAGATGGAATTCAACCCGCCCTATCTCGCTTGGGAACGCAGGAATGGGAACGGGCTAAGATCAAAGCGCAGCAAGCGGTTGAGGAAATCGCCAAGGAATTACTCAACCTCTACGCCAGTCGAAGTACGGTTATCGGGCATCCCTTCTCAGCAGATACTGCTTGGCAACATGAACTGGAAGCCTCCTTCCCCTACGCCGAGACGGATGATCAGGTGCGCGCGATTGAGGCGGTAAAGCGATCAATGGAAATCCCGCGTCCCATGGATATTCTCATCTGTGGTGATGCAGGTTATGGTAAAACCGAAGTGGCATTGAGAGCTGCGTTTAAGGCGGTCATGGATAGCAAACAAGTGGCTATTCTCGTCCCAACAACTATTCTGGCTCAACAGCATTACCACACTTTCAAACAACGTTTGGCTGCCTTCCCAGTAGAAGTAGAGATGCTCTCGCGCTTTCGCAATCGCCAAGAAATTAACAAGATCCTCAATGGGCTCCAAAAGAATACCATTGACATTGTCATTGGAACTCATAGGCTCTTACAATCGGACGTGCGTTTTCATGACCTAGGGCTATTGATTATTGACGAGGAACAGCGTTTCGGCGTTACTCATAAGGAATATCTAAAACAAAAGCGAACCGAAGTCGATGTGCTCACTCTCACTGCTACTCCTATCCCCAGGACGCTCTACATGGCTCTCACTGGCGCTCGTGATATCCTCACGATCAACACACCTCCTGAAGAACGCTTGCCAGTGATTACCCATATAGGACCATATGACCCGCGCTTGGTAAGGCAGGCCATTCTACGTGAATTGGATCGCGGCGGGCAGATATTTTTCGTCCATAATCGAGTGATGACGATTGACACGATCCGAAAGCAACTTGAGCGCATGGTCCCTGAAGCCAGAATCGCTGTCGCCCATGGCCAAATGCCCGAAAATGAACTGGCGCTTGTCATGGAGAGCTTTTCAGCCGGAGAAATCGACATCCTGGTGAGTACTACCATTATTGAATCAGGATTGGATTTCCCCAATGCCAATACGTTGGTTGTGGATAGAGCTGAAAACTTTGGACTGGCCCAACTTTATCAATTGCGCGGTCGAGTGGGTCGTGGCACCGTTCGAGCCTATGCATATTTCTTTCGACATCCATCTACAAAAGTAAACGAAGAAGCTTTCCAACGGTTGGAGATCTTTTCTGAACATACTCAACTCGGGGCAGGCTATTCACTCGCGATGCGCGATCTGGAGCTACGCGGTGCGGGTGACATTCTGGGCACCCGCCAGCATGGATATATCAGTGCGATCGGTTTTCATCTCTACACCCGCCTCCTGGCTGCTGCCGTAAGAAGAAAGAAAGCGGAATACGGTCCCCAACTCCAAATGGTTGATCAACTTCCTCAAACGGCGTTGCCTTTGGCAGTCTCGATTGATCTCCCCCTGCCATCAACGATCCCAGCAGTTTACGTACCGGATCGTCAACTACGTCTACAACTTTATCGCCGCATGGCTGAACTTCGATCACCGGACGAAATCGATTCGTTGGCTGCTGAGTTAGAAGATCGTTTTGGGGAGTTCCCTGCAGAAGTGACGAACCTGCTCTATCAACTTAGAATTCGGCTCCTGGCTGCTGAACTCAATCTAATTTCGATCACCACCGAGAATGGTCAAATCCTCATTCAACTTCCCGAATCTTGGCCGAAAGAACGAATCCCTCACCTGGGGGTGGATATTCGAGTGAGCAAACGCGGCTTATGGCTTTCGCGAAATAACGTCACGAATTGGAAGGATCGACTTGTGGAAATCTTAAATTCCCTTAAAACAAAAACCCCATTCTAAAAGATCCGCCTTTATGGATAGAATAATACCCTAGCGATGACTGCAAATTCAGTTCACTCCGATTGCGCATGTGTCGATGATATTATCATCCTTTTTAGCAGCGAGAGGCCCTCATTGGAACTTATTTGAAAATTCTATGGTCCTTCTGTCATCTGGTTTTTGAGCCCATGCAGAAGTTCAACATTCCGCACCCTCTATCTCTCCAAAATGATCTCATTTACGGATCGGGGTCGAAGGAAAAACTTAAACCGAAACATAAAATAAGATTCACAATTCACTACTGTAGTGGATGACTATAGCAATATATGGCTCACCATGGACATACTCGATGCCAATCACCCAGGTTCGCCAGTCAAATTCATTTCCACCCTCCAATGCTGGACGGAAAAAGGCATAATAATTAATATTGCGAAACTCACTGGGGTAGATAGCTTCACGTGACGTACTTCCATATTGAAGAGCGTTACATGTTACGCTCGGCTCTTGAGTAAAGACATCCTGTATCTTAGGCAAAATGATTTTTTCAAACGATCCGAAAACAGATAAACCACTATCTTCCATCTCGCCCCAAAGTAGTTCTTCTGAGCTAAAAAGCACCTCTCCCGCGCCCTCCCTGGGAAAGTGAACATCTGGACCGTACCAATTAAGACGGATGGTCAGCCCATGTTCAGGGCTAATGAGCTTGGAAAGAGTTTCTCTTTGAGTGTCGAGAATTATGCGGCGAAACTCCGCAATCATGGCAGGGATACGATCGTCGCGGCAGAATTCATGCGCTGATTTATACTCCGTTAAATTCCAGGAATTTACCCAGCCGATCTTATTATTCGAGGAGATGATTTCGACCCAAGGGGAACTCCCGAGCATGGAACGATTGCCTGTCAGATAAATACCATGTGTATCGAATGGCATGCTTTCCATAACAACCCCAGCAATCCCCGCTGGCTGTCGGATCTGGAAGACTTCTCCTTCTGGGATCCATACAACAGCATATTCACCCTCAGCCGAGGCAGGATCTCCCCCTCTTTCCGTTGGCGCCTCCAGTGACGGCATGATGTTTTCAGGTTCAGGCGTAGTTTGCGATGGATATGTTGTGGATAATAACACCGAACTGCGTGAACAACTTGCAAGGCTGATCCACGCAAGCAAGCATAAAATGATAGAACGAAAATAAAAGGATCCTTTCATTTGAATGGACCTTATGGAATCCTTTCTCGATTGATCATATACCAGCGGTTTTTGAGAATCGATCCTCGGGCTTCATGTTGTTCCCTAGGAAAATCGATCGCTCTCTGTGGGATCCTGATATAAGAGGTCATCTCACTCCAGCGATCTCCTGTAAATCTCCTCGGAATATTGTATTAGGTATTCGAAAAACCTAGATGGGCGGTTCAGAGATCCTTTGTCCACGAGTTCAAATGAAGATAGCCTTGTCCCGAATGCGACTTTTTCAAGATGCAGGTGCAAGAGCAATTTCAAGAACCTCATCCATATTGGATACCAGGCGAATATCCAAGGTAGCACGGACTTTTTTAGGAAGCTCACCCAAATCCTTCTTGTTCCCTTCTGGGATGACTATAATTTCCATTTTCGCTCGGTATCCTGCCAGAATCTTTTCTCGAACTCCCCCAACAGGAAGCACTCGCCCTCGCAATGTGATCTCGCCGCTCATCCCGACCTGATGTAGAACTGGACGTTCTGATAATGCAGAAGCTAATGCTGTCGCGATGGTAATCCCTGCACTTGGGCCATCTTTGGGTATCGCGCCCTCCGGAATGTGGACATGGATATCACATTTTTCGAAGATCTCCGCATCAATATTCAATTCTTTTGCCCTGGATTTCACATAGGAGAGAGCCGCCTGGGCTGATTCCTGCATGACATCACCAATTTGACCGGTGATTTGCATCCCACCCTTACCCTCCACAACAAGCGCTTCCACTGCTATTGTCTCTCCACCGTTTTCAGTCCAAGCCAACCCTGTTGCCACTCCGACCTGATCCTGTGTTTCGGCCATATGAGGAGTGATCTGAGGTGGACCAATCAAGCGATCCACCATCGCTGGACTCACGCGTCCTAGAATTTTCCGACCTTCCGCTTTTCGACGAGCTATCTTACGCAGAATTCGACCTATTTCCCGTTCTAGATTACGAACACCCGCTTCCCAGGTATATTCACGGATAAGCTTTTGCAGAGCGCTTTGTGTAAAGCGGATCTCGTCTCTTTCAAAGCTATTCTGCTCTAATTGCCTCGAGATCAGAAAGCGGTGTGCAATGATCAACTTTTCTTCTTCAATATAACCAGGAAACTCGATGACCTCCATCCTGTCGAGAAGCGCTGGCGGAATGGGATCGAGCGTATTGGCCGTGGTTATGAACATAACCTTTGAGAGGTCATAAGGAATCTCAAGATAATGATCGGAAAAGGCACTATTTTGTTCCGGGTCAAGAACTTCAAGTAGCGCAGCGGAGGGATCGCCTCGAAAATCATGCCCCAGCTTGTCAATCTCGTCCAGCATGAAGAGCGGATTTAGCGTGCCTGCACGATGCATCGTCTGAAGAATGCGACCCGGGAGTGCGCCGATATAAGTGCGCCGATGACCTCGAATTTCGGCTTCATCGCGTATCCCCCCAAGGGACAGACGTATAAATTTGCGGCCAATTGCCTCTGCAATCGATTTTCCAATGGAGGTTTTTCCTGTTCCGGGCGCCCCGACGAAACACAGAATCGGCTGCTTTTGTTTGGCGGGAGTCAAACTACGAACAGCAATATATTCAAGCGTGCGATCCTTTACTTTCTTCAATCCGTAGTGATCGCGCTCCAAGATCTGAGCCGCATTGCGTACATCCAGGTTATCTTCAGTGGTTTCAGTCCATGGCAATTCGAGGATCCAATTCAAGTATGTCCGGATGATTCCCGCTTCGGGCGACAAAGGGGGCATCTGGCCAAGGCGTTCGAGTTCTTTCAATGCCCGGATTTGAACCTCCTCTGGCAGGCTGAGGTATTGAATCCTTTTTCGTAAATCATTTAAATCTTGAGACCAAAGATCCTCCTCCCCAAGCTCTTGCTGGATCGCTCTCATCTGTTCGCGTAGGTAAATCTCCCGCTGCGATCGATCTACTTCGCTCTGGACGCGGATGTGGATCTTATCCTCCAGTTCGAGGACATCAAGCTCGCTACCCAGCAATACACTGATATATTGAAGCCGCTCTAATGGATTAGAGATCTCAAGGGCCGACTGGCGTGCTGCGACAGAGAGATCAATTGATGAAGCAATCAAATCCGCCAACCAACTTGGATCTTCAACATTCATGGCATAGACATAGGCCTCTTCCGGGATGCTCTGGTCCAACTTAACGCACTTTTCGAAGAGTGTCAGCACAGCTCGCATTAAGGCAATCGTTTCTTTGCTGGCTTCAATATCCTCCTCAATGGGCTTTGCGCGCGCACGCAAGTGGTTTCCGGGGAGATATTCAAGGATCTTTATGCGCCGCCTCCCTTGCGCTAAGACTGAGGTCGACCCATTGGGCATCTGCATCAAACGTCCAATGGCAATTTCCGTCCCAACGTCATAGAGATCCTTTTCACCCGGATCTACAACTTCCGGGTCACGCTGTGCAACGGCGATCATGGTCTCTCCCATGCGAATAGCATCATCGATGGCTTCAAGCGCAGGCTCATGCTCAATAAAGAGGGGGGTGAGCATCTTCGGGAAGAGGACGAGATCCTTTAAAGGTAAAACCAGACATTGGAGGAGACCATCATCATTGAGATGGGCGTTTAGAATCCTCTGCAGATCTTCTGCGCGACGATTAAGGGAATCTCCAAAATCTGTCGCTCCAATCGGCCAACGTGTATAAAGTGGGCTCATCTTCCCTCAATGTTTGGGGTTGTGTCTCTGCGCCATGGATGGCTCTCCCAGGCAGATAGAACTTCACCTGTAATAAACAGACTTCCAGCTACAAGGACGACTTCCTCAGCTCGCGCTTTCTGGAGAGCAAATCCCAATGCCTTGGAGACCGGTGCAATTATTTCAACACGAAGTCCGTATTCCCTTGCCATTTTGGCAAGCATCTCCGGATCCGCAGCTCGTGGATGAACAGCCCGGGTAATAATGATCCGTTTTACTCGCGGTAAAAGTTCCACGAACATCCCGGAAATATCCTTATCCTCGGAAGCTCCAAAGAGCATCGTGACTGGCTGGCCAGGGAAATAGTCGTCCAGGGCGATCCTTAATTTAAGAGCAGAATCACGATTATGAGCGCTATCTACAACCAGAATTGGATCTCGGGAGAGGATCTCAAACCGACCGCGCCAGACTGTTTTACGTAAACCTTCCGCAATTGCACCATTATTGATGGATATTCCGCCTTTACGCAGGACATCCAGCGTTGCATAGGCTGTCGCGGCATTAATCACCTGATGGTAGCCAAGCAAGGAGATTTCGAATCTTTGAGGTATCCATTCCTCGCTTCCTCCGGACTCAACATACGCATCCATTAAAGGTTGTTCCTTTGCAGACCAAATATAAGCGATTTGTCTATCTAATGAGTGGTTCCCGGCAGAAAAATGCCAATCCCGACCGACGAGAATAACCGGTGATTTCATGATCTTAGCGATCTCTTCAAGCACCCCTCGGACTTCATATTGTTGAGGAGAGCTGACGACAGGGACTCCTGGTTTAATGATTCCAGCTTTCTCTCGAGCTATATCCGAAAGACTGTCCCCCAGAAGATGCATGTGGTCGTAGGAGATGGAAGTAATAACGGAGGCAAGGGGTGTGATCACATTGGTCGCATCTAATCGCCCTCCTAGTCCCACCTCCACAACCGCGACATCGATCTCACGCTGAGCGAAATAGAGAAAACCGATCGCAGTCATCAATTCATAGGTGGTGAGACCTTTAATCACCTTCACATGGGGCTGAATCTCAGCCACCAGATCTGCCACCGAACTTTCCTCAATTTCCTCCCCTCCAACGCGAATACGCTCTGTGAAACGTTGCAGGTGGGGCGAGGTGTAGAGACCAGTACGATATCCTGCCTCACGTAAACAGGATTCGATCATGGCCGCAACCGAGCCCTTGCCTTTCGTGCCGGTGATGTGCACGCATCTGTATTTTTGATGGGGATTTCCAAGCAGGGCCACCAAGTCGCGTACGCGCCCGAGATCGAAAACATCCGCTGAATAACGATCGCTTCTCTCGAGGCTGTAATCGACGAAGCTATAAAGATAATCTAAAGCATGCTGATAACTGATTTTCGCCATCGCCGCATTGTAATCTCCGGACAAAAAAGAGACAAGATCAAATCCATTCTCGCATCGTGGTACAATTCGGGTTAGTATGGAAATGACCGCGATAGACCGGAGAGGAGGTGTTTAACTCATCAAGGATTCTATCGACTGTTACTCCCCACGTTTTTCACACAATTCTCACAATTTAAGACAGGAGGTAAAGAAGAATCATGCTTAAGAAACGCCTTACTCTAATGACTGTATTCCTTGTATTAGTTGCCATAGCTCTCTCGTCTTGCGGACCAGGCAAGCTAGGCACGGAAGATAATCCCATAACCATGGCCGTTGTCCCTTCGGGAGAGACTGATCGTGTAGTTAGCGGTTTCCAGCAAGTTGCTGACCTGATTTTCGAGGAAACCGGCCTGGTGATTGAACCCGTCGTGGCGACCGAATATGCTGGCGTCATTGAAGCCTTGTGTAGCGATCCGCCCAAGGCGCAGATCGCTTCCCTGGCGACATTCGCCTATATTGTGGCTCATGAGCGTGGTTGCGCTGATGTTGCTCTAGTAGCCGTCCGCTTCGGGAATCCTTACTACACCGGTCAGATTTTTGTCCGGGCTGACAGCGGTATTGAAAAACTGGAAGATCTGGCAGGCAAGACCTTCTGTGCTGTTGATCCGACCAGTACCAGCGGTTGGATCATCCCCAGCATCTATCTCAAGGCCGCTGGAGTTGATCCCGAAACCGGACTGGCGGAAGTCGTTTACGCCGGATCGCATGATGCCGCCGTCGCCGGTGTTTATAATGGCGATTGTGATGCAGGGGCTTCTTACGTGGACGCCCGTACCCGAATTGAGGAAGATTATCCAGACGTGATGGAAGTCATCAAGATCATCACCGTCTCCGACGAGATCCCCAACGACGGCGTTCAATTCAATCCGGATTTCCCGGATGATTTACGCACGCAGATCGTGAATGCTCTGCTGGCTATCTCCCAAACCGAGGCCGGCAAAGAAGCATTGAACACGGCTTACCAGTGGGAGGAACTAATCGAAAAGGACGATAGCTTCTATGATCCTTTCCGCCAGGTGCTCGAAGCTTCTGGCGTAGACCCTGCCCAATATTCTGAGTAAGCCTCTTTTAGTCTTTGAGGCCATTCAGCAATGATGGGTTGAGACTGCGGGGGGACAACTGCACGGTGTCCCCCCGCTGTTATTATGGAGAATGGGTTCATGCTCGAAGTAAGCAATCTGACCAAAATTTACCCCGACGGAACCGTCGCCTTAAAGGACGTTAGTTTTAAGGTCCCGGATGGGGAATTTATGGCGATCATTGGCCTCAGTGGTTCGGGTAAATCCACCCTATTACGTTGCATTAATCGCCTCATCGATCCCACCGAAGGCAGTATTATTTGGAAGGGTGTGGACCTCGCCCAGCTCAAAGGGGAAGATTTACGCAAGGCTCGTCGCAAAATCGGCATAGTTTTTCAACATTTCAACCTGATACATCGTTCCTCGGTATATAAGAATATTATGGCCGGTCGGCTGGGCTATACCGGCTCCTGGAATACCCTGATTAACCGCTTCTCAAAGGATGATCATCGTAGAGCACGTGAGGCTATGAAACGCTTGGGAATCGAAGATCAAGCCCACAAACGAGCGGATGAGCTCAGTGGGGGGCAGCAACAGCGCGTCGGCATCGCGCGTGCATTGATGCAGGAACCGGAGATGATACTGGCTGATGAACCTGTCTCCAGCCTCGATCCGGTTCTCTCCCATTCTATCCTGCAACACCTGGAACGACTGAATCAGGAAGATCACATCACGATTCTTTGTTGCCTGCACTATCTCGACCTGGTCCAGCGCTACGCCACACAGGTCATTGGACTGCGCGAGGGAAAACTAGTATATAAAGGAACCCGCGAGCAAATTCGAAAAATGACGGATCAAGAGTTCAAGGAAATATACGGTGAAGACGCGGAGCGCCTCGGCAGCCTGGAAGGGGAAGTAGCATCGAAAGGAGGCGCATGATGAAAAACAGCATTGCAAAAAACAACGCCTCCAAACCAGGCCTTGTACCTCCCGCAGTGGCAGCCCTGTTCTCGTTGCTCTTACCAGGTGCAGGCCAAATGCTAACGCGTGATCTCGGACGTGGCTTATTCTACCTGGGCAGCACCGCTGCTTCGATCACCTTATTATGGTGGCGCATGCGGGACACCGCTAAATATGATGATGCCTTCTGGGACATCGTCCGAAAGGCATTCCGGCTTGATCCAATTTTGATCGTTCTCGCAGCATTACTTTTTCTTAGCTATCTCTGGATTGTGTTCGACGCCTACCAGCGTGCCTCCCATAAAAGAAGCGCTTCCGGCGGATTATTATTCGTCGTCATTGTCGTCTATTTCCTGCTCGGATGGCAGATAGGCGATATCAGGCCATTGGATTTCATCACGAAAATTGGCGATGCCCGTTCCGCCATGGGTCGGATCATCTGGCCATGGGAAGCTGCAATTGATCGGGAACCGATTCTTCAAATCGGAGGAGCCAGGATTCAGGTGCCCTGTACTGATGATCCCATTCCCCCGACAGAACCGCTCGAAAACGAACCATACATCATTGCTACCCCGACATGCGGAAAACTTTCCGAACAAGATGGGGAACGAGGCTCTGCTATAAGCTTAGAAGGTCATCAATTTCAACCAAACATAGATGTAGAACTTTGGTGGATCGATCCAATCGGGAATGACTTTCGCCAACGGCAGAAAGGAGACTACGTCATCATCGAGGCTGATGATGAGGGGAGTTTCAGTGTCGATATCGTGATGCCTTATCGATTACTTCCGACGGAAGCTGAGGAGGGTGAAGTCAATATCTGGAAGATTCAGGGGCGGCAACTTAAGGGCTACTTACCCGCCAAGGCAAGCGAAAGTCTGCAGCTGGCAATCAGCAAGATGATTGAGACGATTTTCCTGGGAATGATGGCGACCTTCTTCGGAATCATTCTATCCGTTCCGGTTAGCTTCCTTGCAGCGCGCAACTTGATGTCCGCCTCCCCGATAATGTTAGGGATCTATTTCCTTACTCGAACTATCCTCAATATCATCCGTTCTATTGAACCTCTGATCTGGGCTGTGATCGCAGTTGTCGTCGTTGGATTAGGACCGTTTGCTGGCATATTGGCCCTCACCCTGCATACAATCGCTGCCTTAGGGAAGTTGTACTCAGAAGCGATTGAATCGATCGACCCGGGTCCTATTGAAGCCATCGAGGCCACTGGCGCCAATTGGGTGCAGGTGATCGTTTTCGGCGTCGTACCGCAGATCATCCCGCCCTTCGTCTCATTTACTATCTATCGCTGGGACATTAACGTACGTATGTCAACGGTGATTGGTCTGGTCGGTGGCGGGGGCATTGGCTTCGTTCTGATCCAATGGATCCGGCTACTGGATTACCGTTCCGCCGGGATCGCGGTCTGGTTCATCGCCATCACAGTCGCCATTCTGGACTTTGTGAGTTCGGAGATCCGCCAACGGTTTGTATAACGCAAGAAATCGTTTCTTAAATTACGATCCTGATCAAGCTTGACCGCACGATCAGGATCGTTTATTTATATAAGTTGCAGCACGGCTTTCAAGTGTTATAATGCGCCCAAATCAAGGGCTGTAAACATGAACGCTCCGGTACTGCTATTAAACATTAACTACGAACCGCTCAATATTTGCACCACGCGGCGAGCTTTGGGATTGCTTACGACGGGTAAAGCCGGATTACTGCTTAATGGCCGTGGGTATATCCGCACCGTACGCCTTTCGATTCCGCGGCCTTCGGTCATTCGTCTGGAGTATATGGTCAAACGGCCACGCGCCAGAGTCAAGTTATCGAAACAAGAAATCTTTCGCAGGGATAGCTTTACCTGTCAATATTGCGGGAAGAAGGCGAAAGGTCTCACCATTGACCATATCATTCCACGCCATCGAGGCGGGGAACATTCCTGGTCAAATCTTGTTACCGCATGTCCGGAGTGCAACCGGAAGAAGGGGGGCAGAACTCTACAAGAAGCGAAGATGACCCTTCTTCGCATCCCCCATGAGCCGGTGGCAACGGCGGTTTATCTCTATGGATCCTATCTTCATCATAATGAAGAGTGGCAGTCCTACCTTCAAGGCTGGTAAATCTACTTCGCGCCCAAGGATTCAAGCAAGGCATAAGCTCCCCCTGCAACAACTCCATGTCCCCCAGAAACAATCGGAATGCGCGCTGCAATAATTGCCCTGGTAAGTTCCTTAAGAGCAGGGGTTTCAATGGCGTCCACCCAACCCAGATCCGAGGCAAATCGATCGGCATCTGTTGGCCAAATCCCCTCATGACCCATCCAAACACGAGTATCCCACAAGACCGCATCCGAAATTTGACTCAAATATTCGACGAAAGCCTGCGCGCCCCATTGCCTAACCACCTCAGCAATCAAAGACTGCACCTCACCTCTGGCCAACCGGCCGCTGGCCAACATCCCACGCTCCTCGGCAAAGACACGCACCCAAATCTGCGTCTGCCGTTCTAATTCCTGCCATAAATGGGAAGAGGCTCGTCCAATAAGACTGAGTGTGCTGGCAGGGGTATTCAAAATCCTACAAGCTGCTTCGATTTTGTCTGAGCCATCTATGGCTTTTTCCCGATAGAAACTTTGAAGATGCTCGCCGATCTGAGGATGTTTCGAAATCATGAGCAGATCCGTGGGGGTATCAATATCGCATCTTGTGGCGGCATTTGGAGGGAGCGCCTCGACCTGATATCCAGCTTCATTTGCAAAAACCCAGCCAATTTGATTATCAGTGGGCAAGCGCCCGGGGAGAGATTCGAGAGCACGATTGTAACGAAAAATAGCCCAATCAGTTGAATGAAAATTATTGACGACTGCTTTTCGAACATTGGTTTGAATCACTTTTTCAAGAGCTTGAATAAAAAGATTCCCATCGAGTAACGGAGCGCTACCCGCGCCGAAATAGGCGATACATTTATTGCCCTGTTCACGAGCGAAACCAAGTAAAGCCTCACCAAAATGAAAATCTTTCCGTGAGCTGATCCTGGGCTTGATCTTCAATGATCCAAGCAGGCTCAGATCCTCTTCGTCCGGAGTTAGGGCATGGAGTTGAATGTTTATTCGGGTTCCTTGCAGACATTCGATCAAATCCATGGCAGCTGCTCGAACGCCCTCAGCAACCCAACGTTCGGCTGGAGAATCACCAGTAGGCGGAAACATAATGAGAATAGGAATGGGTTCTAACACATGAAGTTTCATTGGCCAGCGGAAAAAAACCGCTGGCCACTTGAGGAATACCTTCTCAATCAATCTCGGTTTCAATCAGACCCAAGGATCCATCCAGTCTTCGGTACAGTACGTTAACCTGATGTGAATCTACATTTAAGAAGACGAAGAAATCCTCGTGACTGAGGAGAGACATTTGCTCAACTGCTTCTTGCTCGTCCATCGGTGTCAGTAAGAACTTTTTCCGACGGATAATCATTTCCATAAGTTCACCCTGCTCACTGCGCTCAGCCTCGATCTCTTGAACCACATCCGCGGTCGAACGCCCATCTCCTCGACTTCGCCACCGTCGTCCTTTATAGCGCTCAATTTGACGATAAATCTTATCCAGAACCGCATCCACGGAAGCAAAGATATCGTCTGTTCGCTCTTCTGCCCTGAGCAAAACCCCCTTACCCCGAACGGTCAATTGGACAACCTGACGATCATTGGCATTACGAGCCGTCTTGGCGTAATTCAGATCGACCTTTGCCTCTTCCAACACACCCAAATACCGATCTAATTTGGCAACTTTTTTGGTAATATAATCCTGCAATCGATCGTTCAATTCGAGATTGCGAACCTTGATATCCACCTTAACAGCCATTTTCGCTCCTTCTGGGATTATATTTGCTCTTTACAGTTCAAGCGCGTGCCACTGTCAGACCATATACTCTTCTTACACCAGCGTTTTGCAATGCCTCGCTACAAGCCAGAAGTGTCGCGCCGGTTGTGAGCAGATCATCCACCAAGAATATTTCATGTCCCTCTACTTCCCTGGGATCAGCTCGAAAAGCTCCTTGTACGTTGAGACGGCGAGCGATTTGATCCAATCCCACTTGAGAGCGGGTTTCCCGGATACGAACTAAGCTACTCTTTCCCCACTCCAAGCCAAGATGTTTCGCCAACCCCTCCGCAATCAAGTCAGCTTGATTGTACCCCCGTTGCCTCATCCGCTTTTTCCCAAGCGGGACTGAGAGGACCTTCGATCCCTCCCATCCCTCTTTTTGAATGATTCCTGCCAACCACTGACCCATTAAATCCGCCACTCTCCGATTAGGTCGATATTTCAGGTGAAGCAGGGCTCTAAGAAGTGGCCCATCATACCATGCATACGAACGGACCAATAGGATCATGGGAAATGAAGCGCACAGATGCCGATCGTGATTTCGATCGAACAAAGGCAATCCACAGCGATTACATAACGGCCTGATAATCGTATTAACCGCTCGTTGACAGCCTGCACACCAATCCGTGCCCGGTTGCCCACAACCGACACATCTGGGAGGAAATACTAAATCCAGCCCGGAACCAATCCATTTTCCAAGCACTGAATAAAAGGGTTGATCATTGGGTTTTTTCACACCCTCCCCCTTAACCCTTTGCACCGTCATTTTCGAAATTCTATCTGAACATCGCTCCAAGCGGAGACTGGAGTAGCAGCATCCCAGCTGGCCCCAGCAAGATGATCAAGAGCGAGGGGAAGATCAGAAGGCCAATGGGGAAGACCATCTTGATTGGAGCACGATGCGCTTCTTCCTCAGCCATCTGGCGCCGCCGGACACGCATCTGGTCAGATTGGATACGAAGCACCTTGGCCATACTGACGCCTAACTGTTCTGATTGGATTACCGCCGCGACGAAACTTGTCATCTCAGCAACATCCAGACGTTCTGACATGTCGCGCAAGGCTTCGCGTCGTAACTTCCCTAACCGAATCTCTTGTATCACCCGTCCAAGTTCGAGGGCCAAGTCGTTATCCCACTTCTCATGAACTTTTGCCATCGCTGCGTCGAAACCGAGACCCGCTTCCACACAGATCGTAAGCAGATCCAAAGCATCTGGCATCGCTCGAAAGACGCCCTTCTGTCGAGCCTTTATTCGACCTCTGATCCACAGATCTGGGTAAAAAAAACCAATGAGAGCAAATATGGCAGTAAATCCCAATCCCTGAATCATGTCACGCTTGCCGATTACATGGATAAAAAGGATCAAACCACCAAAAATAACCGCGAGAACAAAACGTAATGACAGGAAAAACGCCGGATCCATTTGCATCGGATTACCCGCTGTTTCCAACTTCTTACGGGTACTTTCAAGAGTCGCTTGAGGTGTGAAACGGGAAACAAGCTTCCCCACACGATTGAAGAATGGGAGAATGATCCTTTCATAGAAACCCAGTGATAATTCAATCTCTTCCAGAGAAATCGGTTCATCACGAACCACATACTCAGCTAGCCGATCCTTAATCGGATCTATTGCTTGTGGTGCTCGGATCCCCGCCACTACTAACATAATAATAATGATTACGACCGCAACACCAGCAAGGATAATGATTATTGGAGATGCCATCACTTATACTCCAGTTATATTATCTAAGACCGGGAATGGTAGTCACCCTCATTCCCATTCTTGTTGAATACCATTCAAGATGACCGACTTTATATATCAATCTTGACAATTTTCTGCACAATCGCAAAACCTAAAACAACCATAAGACCAGCTATTGATATCATCGGAATACCACAATTCCTTGTTTCGGGGTTGAAGAATTGCATGAAATACGGCCGGTTTACTAAATAGAGTAAAAGCATGAGTGTAACGGGTAATGCGGAGATCACCCAGGCTGTCGCACGCCCTTGAGCGGTTAACGCTGAAATTTCTCCTTTAATGCGAACACGCTCTCGGATGGTATAGGAGATGACATCCAGGATCTCTGCCAAATTACCACCCACTTCTCGCTGAACATTGATGGCCGTGATCACCAGGTCTAGATCATCACTATCAATACGTCGGATCAAATGCTCAAGCGCAATTTCCATGGCAATACCCAATTGCATTTCCTGCACGACACGTCGGAATTCATCCGAGATGGGTGTGGGCAACTCTCGGCTTACCGCCTCCATCGCCTGTAAAGTGGAGTAACCCGCGCGGAGACCATTCACCATCAGGTTGAGCAAGTCGCCTAATTGGTTATTAAACAATTTCAAGCGCTTGCTTTGAGCTCTGTTCACATATATCGGCGGAGCAAAGATCCCGGCAATACCGGCCAGAAAAGCGAAGCCCAGTGAATGCGAAATGATATACCCGATGATGAAAAAAACAGCCGAGACTCCAATGACGAGGACAATATATTCACCCGGACGGAATTTGAGATCTGCCTGTGCTAGATGTCGGGAAAGCTTCTCAAAAAAGTCTGATCCTTCGCCCAGTTTGTTAATATAATCTGCGACCGCGCTCTTCTCCAGAGCTTTCCTGCTATCCTTAACCGTAGGTGTTCCGATAAATCCGCCTACTTCTGAATATCGGCCTAGACGTTCCTCAACTGCAGTAGGAGCCCGACTGAGGATGATCCCAATAAAAAGCAGGAGAATACCAGCCCCGCCTAATATATAAAGAAAAAGTGTAGGATTAGCCATAGGCTAATACCGAATCCTTTCGCCAACACCGAAAATGGATGCTGGGAGATGAATCCCCGATGCTTCGATCTTGTCCATGAATTTGGGACGCAGGCCTGTTGGACGGAGTCTTCCGATTATTTTTCCATTCTCTAAGCCGGTTTGTTCGAAAATGTAGATGTCTGTCATTGTAATGACATCCCCTTCCATACCTTGAATCTCAGAGACATGGGTGACTTTACGCGTCCCATCCCGCATGCGTTCAAGGTGAACCACTAACTCCAAAGCTGAAGATACCTGCTCCCGAATCGCTCGAATGGGTAAATCCATCCCTGCCATGAGGGTCATGGTTTCGATGCGCGCCAGAGTATCGCGAGGGCTATTCGAGTGCGCTGTGGTCATCGATCCTTCATGACCGGTGTTCATCGCTTGAAGCATGTCCAGAGATTCCGATGCGCGAATCTCACCTACGATAATGCGATCAGGGCGCATGCGGAGGGAGTTGACCACTAAATTTTGAATGGTAACCTCACCGCGCCCCTCGATATTAGGTGGACGGGATTCCAATGTAACCACATGTTCCTGCCGTAATTGAAGCTCTGCTGCATTTTCTATGGTCACAATCCGCTCATCGGGTGGGATGTACTGGGAGAGGACGTTCAGCAAGGTGGTCTTACCTGAACCAGTACCGCCTGAGATGACAGCATTAATCCTAGAAATGACACATGCTTTCAGAAACTCAACGACCTCCGCAGTGATGGTCCCACACTCTATCAGTTGTTCAACCGTGATCGGATTACGAGCGAATTTTCGGATCGTCAGTACCGGACCCACAAGGGAAATAGGAGGGATGATCGCGTTGACACGAGAGCCATCTGGAAGTCGAGCGTCAACATAGGGACTGGACTCATCGATACGACGTCCGAGTGGCGCAACGATACGGTCGATAATGCGCATTAAGTGGTCATCGTTCTCAAAAGTTACGGTTTGGCGAAAGATCTTGCCACCACGCTCGATAAAGATATTCTTTGCGCCATTGACCATGATTTCCGTAATCGTCTCGTCATGTAGAAGTGGCTCAAGCGGTCCTAATCCAAGGATCTCCGCCACGATCTGCTCAAACAATCGCCGTCGTTCCGGTCTTGACAGAACGATACGTTCTTCCGCCAGGATATTTTCGAATAACTCTTCGATTGTTCTTCGAACCTCAGCAGTTTGACTGATGTCCATGGATGGGTCCAGCTCAGATAAAAGCTTGTTCTGGACTCTGGTTTTCAAATCAAAGTAAGTGTCCCTTTGGACTGCGCCAGGCGGGGCAACTTTTCGTGTGTTGATGCTGCTGAGCCGAGTTGTCCCTCCCTCTGCCGGACTTTGCTGAGGGGCCTGGTTTTGCTGCGTTTGCCCCTGTTCAATTCGTTTCAGAAGTGACATCGTCGGACCTCCTCATACCACCCCAAATAATTCCTTCCCATTCATCGACTAAAAGCTCTCGACCTTTCTGTTTCCGCCATCGCTTTTTCCTCAACAAGCTCTGCCATGAGCCGCTGTTTTATGGTTGCAAGCAAATCAAGTAGACTGCGCGCAATGGGACGGCTCTTATCGCCCATGAGCAATGGCACTCCTCGGTTAACGGAGTTTGCTACTGCTCTTTCATCCGGTGGAATCTCACATTCGACAGGATGCTTTAAATTTTCCGAAACCGCTTCGGGGGAAATCCCTGACCGTCGGTCTGACTTATTCAGCACAAAGAGAATATTTTCCCTCGGAAAATCAAGGATGCTTAACAAATCAAATAACAGGCGCGCATCCTTGATAGATGGGATATCCGTTGTGGCTACGGCCAAGAGAATATCGGTAAGGTCTAGAATAGCCAGGGTAGTATCATCAATAGCCGAACTCGTATCGACGACGACATAAGCAAATCGCTGTTTGAGGTACTTAAGCACATTTTTAATCTGACCTGACTGTATCTCATCTGCCATTTCAGGCCGTGGAGGTGCTGCTAATACTCTCAGTCCGGTTTCATGCCGCATGAGGACTTCCTCGATGATATCTTCATCGATTTCCTCAGAACGTGAGGCAAGATCGACGAGACTATTTTTCGCCTGCAAGTTAAGGAAAACGGATACATCTCCAAATTGTAAATTCCCATCGACAAGCACAGTCGGGGTCTCGTTCGAATTTAATCCAAGCGCCATATTCGTCGCAATGGTGGTGCAACCAACACCACCTTTCGGGCTATAAACAGTCAGCAACTTCCCCATCCGTCGTGGAGGTAATCGGATACCTTTCTCCACACCGATGGATGGCTCCCTTGTTTGAGAAATCTTTCTTCGTTGATCCTTTGCACGTTCCGAGACTAGCCGAATAGTGGAGATCAGTTCATCGCCTGAAGGTGGTTTTGCGATAAAATCCCTTGCTCCAGCCAGCATGGCTCGCCGCATATAATCCGGTTCACTCTGCACTGAGAGAATGACAATTTGAGCAAAAGGAACCTGCTCAAGCAATGCTTCTGTAGCTTTGATGCCATCCATATCTGGCATATTAATATCCATTAAGACGACATCCGGCTGCGTGTCAACAGCGATTTGTAAAGCTTCCTCTCCTGAGCGCGCAGCACCGACAACAACAATGTCGGGTTCGAATTGCAGCAATTTGCGGATATTCTCTCTTGTCTCCGCGATGTCATCAACGATCATCAAGCGGATCTTATCTTCCTGCCGCTCAGCCATATAGAATTTCGATTACCTCCAACAACAGTCTATGGTGCAGGGACGACTCCTTCATTTGGCAGAACCGGCTTTATGATATCATCTCGACGGGGCTGCAAACTATAAGGCAATTTGGTTGGCACAGAGATACCATAGTTTATGAATAAGTATTCCAATGTCACACTGCTTGTTTCTGCTACAGTTACATCATTGGGCGATCGCAAGGTCAGAACGATGTCTAGCCCCGCTTTCACTGCGTAATTCAATGCAAGTGCCTCTTGAGGCCTGACAATCAGCGTGATGATGTCGGGTATAACTTGAACAGGGATCTGTTCAACTTGCTGCTCTTCTCCTGTAGTTGGCTCCTGCACGACCGGGGTAACGACTGTATCCTCCAATGGATAAGTACCCACATGTAGTACTCTCGCCATCTGAACGATTCTCTGTGTTACCAGACGAGGGCGCTGTATTTCAGAAGGTCTGACATAGAGCAACTCGGCGGTGGAGCTATCAGTCTCAACGCGTCCGATGGGTCTTGGTTCAGACGATGTACATCCCGTTTCAGTAATGTTATCGCAGACTAATCCAGTGATGGGACCCTCCGGTCCTACCAAGACTGATGAGATGTTGGGAAGGATAGTTTGGAAACCTTGATCGACATCGACGACCATCAATGAGACAAGCACATCCACCTGATCACCATCTTGGACTGCGAGAGCGACGCCAGATAACCTTGACATAGGGATCGCAATGGCGGTAAATCCTGCTTCAATCGCTAAGGCAGCTGTCGATCCGGTCTCAAGCAACTGCCCTGCCTCTAGAGTAACCATGCTCAATGTAAGCGGCATGCCACGCGCAATCTCCGTACGGGCATAATGATTGATCACTTGCCCGACATCGGTAACCATGGTCTCAACCACCATATCCTCTGGGAAACGCGCTGAATAGAGTGCGTCTCCTTGAATCAATGCTCCCCTGGGGATGTCTTGTGCAGCAAGGATCACCGTGGCTTCTCGCACGATGGGTGTTCCCTCCGGCGTCGGAGTAGGTTCTCCACCAATACCCCCAAGCAATAGAAATACGACAGCAGCGCCAAAGATCAAGAGCAACGCTAACAAGATAAATACACGGCCGCGACGCATAATACCTCCTTGTCGGACCAGAATCCTTAAATTTCCCTGCCACTGTGGCTATGATACCGTTTCCCAACGCAAAGTCAAGTGGTCCTCATAGGTCACAGAGCAAGGTTAACATTCTTTTTACGCATGGAGCCCTATCGATGATAGGGCTCCAAGGTATTGTACCGAGAAATACCCTAATTTGGCATATCTCACGGCCAATCAGATACTGCTTACGATGGCGCTGAAGACATTTCCGATCGCAGGCCCGAGTAACGCCAATATGACAATTACAACGACAGCGACTAAAACAAGGATTAACGCGTACTCGACAAGCCCTTGACCTTTTTCTTTTGGCGCGTATAGCATCATTTCTACCTCCTTTCATCAGAATTTGCCCATCGAAATGAGGCATTGATACATCCAGTATAGGAGCAAGCTCCTATTATGGCAATAGGACTTAATTCCGATTGATTAATGATTTATTTTTTCTCTTGATTTGGACAAAACCATTGAAAAAGACGATCAATCTCCCGATGGGACAGAAATGGTTACTTTAGAGCCACCATCCGCGGAAGATTCGATGACAAATTCACCGCCTACTTGATGAACACGGTCTTCGACGACTCGTAATACTCGATCAGTTTCCTCCTCCGATCCTGTCTCGTGTTCTAACATCCTGCCATTATCTTCGATAATCGCTCGCACCTCATCTTCATCGATTGATACGGAAAGTTTTACTTGGGTTGCTTGAGCATAGTCACGGATATTACTCAAGACATCCTGAATTGCACGAAAACTGATCACCTCACGATGAGGCTCCAAACGTCTTTCACTCCCAGTGAATACAAGAGAAATATCCAATCCGGTTTTTTCTTTAAATGCCTCGGTATAACGCCGAAGCGTTGGAACCAAACCGAGATCGTCCAACATCATTGGGCGAAGATCGAAAATAAAATCCCGAACCTGAGCAAAGGTGGTTGTGGCCGATTCCTTTAAATTATTCAATTCAATTCTTGCTTTTTCCGGATCTATATCGAAGAGACGCAAAGCGATCTCTGTCAGCAAGATAAAGTTGGCGAGCGCTTGCGCAGGACCATCGTGAATTTGCCGAGAAATACGCCTTCGTTCCTCCTCTTGCGCAGAAATGATCTTTTCGATGATTGCGCTGCTCACGTTTTCCTTTGGTCGGATAATCGTTGGGGTTACCCCGGATTCAAGCAAACTAATCGTGCGAGTGAGGAAATCCTCATAACGCAGCAAATTGGTTTGATCGCTTTGAAGCTTCTCTGATTGACCACGCATGGTGAAAAGACGCTGTTGTGTATCCTGCGCTGCCTCATAGGCGGAACGAATGTCGTCCCGTGGGATGGTCTCGAATTGAGCTTGGATCTGATGCAACCTTGAAGTGATGGATGAGTTGCGCTGAACAAGCTTTTCTACTTCTCCTTGGCTTTGCTCAATTAACAAACCGATTTCTCGCAATCCTACACTCACTTGATCGAGTTCGTTGCGCGCATAATCAATAAATTCATCCAGTGGATTTACTGCCCCCTCGGACGTTTCTTTCGGCATAGGATTGTTCTTACCCTTTGTGACTATTTCTGCGTCTCCTGCAGGCGAACCCATCCATGACGCAGTGCGTATACCGCTGCTTGAGTGCGATCTTCGACATCCAGCTTTTGGAGAATGGCCGTCATATGGTTCTTCACGGTTTGGTGACTAATCCCAAGCCGAGAAGCGATTTCTTTATTACTCAGACCTCGAGTGACATACTGCAGAATTTCCATCTCTCGTGGCGATAAGGGATCGAATGCATCCACATCCCCTTCAAGGTGAGGACGACGAACCGCATCGACGCCGGAGGATAACCATTGCTCAAGTCCGGTTTCATCGAAAACCTGATCCCCGACAACGAAGAAGCCTCTGGCCACATGGCGGACCACATCGACTAACTTCCCTGCTTCAATGTCCTTTGAACAATAAGCGGACGCTCCAGCACTAAATGCATGCAGGACTTGCTCAACATCATCATAGGCAGTAAGCAAAATGATTGAAGTTCCTATCCGCTCGGCGACAACTTGTCGTGTAACCTGAATGCCATTCATGTTTGGGAGATTAACATCAATCAAGGCCACGCGCGGGCGTAGGTCACGAATGAGTTGAACGGCTTGGTCTCCGGTTATGCCTTCCGCCAATACATTCAAATCATCTTCTGAATCAATCACATTCCGAACCCCCTCTCGGAAGAGAGGATGGTCATCAACAATAATAAGTGAGATTGGCTCCATAATATACCTTACCCTCAGATGATTTCGAGAGTATATCATACACGCCTTTTAGGACAAACGCTAGCGCCCCCATTGATAAACAGCCATGTTCTCCCCACCTGACTGAAGACTAAATGTACTCTCTGTTTTATACACAATTTTCGCCTCTTTGGTAAGGACCGGATACCAATTTGGGAAAGTCATGAGATAATCAGCCCCTTGATCGTTAATAAATGAACTCAGCGCGGCTTCATCCCGAATCATCGGAATAACTTCCGGAGAGATCAGCCCGGCCAAATCGAGGATACTCCTTTGGCCATAATATCCAAGCGCGCCGATATCGTGCGCGGCAACCAACGCCGTCTCTTCCGTGTTCTCGGCAATCCAACAAGACGCGGACACCATTTCGGTTTCAATGATGGCGACATCTTGGCCATATGCCTTCGCTCCTATGAACCAAAATCCAAACAATATGGCCAGCGAAGAGAGTAACCAGGCACGCGATAAGAAGCGTTTTTTTTCATTCGAAGTATTTGGCTCAATCCACCCTAAAAAGCCCTGGCATCCTATAAAAATCATGATAGGAATGGTAGGGATCGCATAGCGGCCATGTTGATAGGTCACAGGCAATTGTAGAGCGTATACACCTAGATGCAATAAAACCCAAAATAGCGGAAGAAGAGGTCGCCATTTTCTCATTTTTAACGAGCGAATTAATAACGCAATCACCCCCGGTAATAGAACACAACCTATCCCTACCAATGGTTGAATCAACTGCTGCCCATATCGAAGAGGAAAAGGAATCTGTCGGAGGATGGCGTACTCAGCTTGTTTAGCATCGAAAGTATTCGGCCAGAAGGTTCCGCTGAGATAAAAATTAAACCCTAAATAGGGCAAGGCTATGAGTAATAAACCAAGCCCGATTTTTAATATTGAGGTGAACATCCGTTTCCTATTTCGATTGAGAGTCGCCGCCATTGTTGGGAGAAGCAATGTAACTGCATCCGGTCTAAGCCACACCCCTGCCCCGATGATCAAACCGACTGCAATAGGATTCCAACGATCACTCTCGATAGCGAACAAGACCATCATCGCAACCAAAGCAAAGGCAAGGGTCTCCATCCCTGATACAGCCGCCCAAGAAATGTGCCATTCCAACACGATTGCGAATCCAACAAACCAGGCCCAGCTTCTTTTATCCGGCTGACGAAGCCTGAACCAATTCATCGCCAATATGCCCATCAGTAATGAAACCATTGTCCCGATTGTATAAGTCCAGAACTTAGGATCGATCCCCATCAAAGGGCCTATGGCTAACAAGAACGTCCACAAAGGAGCTGTCGAGCCAGCGCTTGGTTTTCCCGGCAAGAATGACCACTCACCGAAAGTCACGAAGTTCCTGGCATATGTCTGATGGATCCAGGCATCATCCAGAGGGAAACCGAGGCCATAAGTCCCATAACTCATCCATAGGTAGCCGAGGCTCGAGATGACCGCACAAAGTACCACCAGAAAAATGAATAGAGAATTGGGACTTCTTCTTTGCGTACTCATTCCTTCTCATCATTGAAGCGAACTTGGAAAAGATACATCATCTCACCCTGTGCGTCCTTAAATGTGGTTTCAAGCTTCAACCAATCAAGCTGATCAGGATTGTAGTAGAGCTTCGCTAAATCCCTTGGATGATTGCGATCGATTAAAACCCACTCGACTTGGTATTGGCGTACGACAAGTTCCAGGGTTATCTCATCTCCATTGGGAATCACTACAGCGTAACTACCTGAATGATGAAAAAAACCCGGCGGGTTGTTTAGTGCTACGGTTGTTTTATCTATCCCTTCCTGCGTGAACCAATCCGCCACTTCCTGGTAAACACGCTCATCAGCGGCCCATTCAGGCTGGTGCCAATCTTTCCCAAGTACGCGCACCCCAAATAACCCTGACGTGATCAGCGCTGCGAGTACAAGCGCTGCATTTGCGAAGACCTTTTCAGCCTGCGCACTTCGCCAACCCCGATGCTTTACTCCGAAGTTAATCGCTTCACGGAGCCCTAAGGGAGCGAGCACCCAAAGAATTGGCATCATCATTACACTGGAATGGAAATAGCCACCTCGTGAACCCGCAAAAGGAAAAATGAGACTCATCATCGCCAAGAGTAAGATTAAATAGATGCTAACAAAGCGAACGTTCATCTCATGCTTAATTTTTTTCGCACCCATGATCATCAAGGGGCCAAGAAAAACCAAACCGTTCGTGGCAAAGAGGCTCTGAATATTCGTCCATAATGCTGACATTCGCACAAGGAAGATTTGCCCAATCCCCGATTCCACCCACCGCCAGAAATTTACTTTTTCCGGTGGATAGGTGAATAAATCGTCATAATGAATACTCCATAATGCGCGAGTTGCCCCCACCGGGAAAAAATGGCCGCTGATTTTCCAATTCACCACCCCCCAAGGAAGAATGACCACGAAATAACCGATGAATATCCATAAAACATGTTTCCAGCTTTTTCCGGCTGACAAGCCTGTGAATATTAGGAAAGCGAAAAGGAGAAGGATTCCATCTGCTCGCGTGAGCTGAGCGATTCCTGATAGAAAACCAACCAACAGCCATTGGAAGCTGCCACCTTGACCGGCTCCCTTCGCCATGATGAGAAAAATCAACAGGCCCAGCATGGCGTAAATCGCAAATGAATCCGTCGTAACCAGAAAAGGCAAATAGAATCCTGGGAAAGCTGCTAAAAGCCCCGACAACCACGCCAACTTCGAGTCTCTATGCATGCGATAGGCAAGACAGGCAGTCAAAGGCGAGATGGCGATCGTGAGGAGAATAAAAGGCACTTGTGCCGCGTGGAAAGTCAATCCAAACAACGCTTGACTTCCTGCAGCCAGAAAACTCGTCATCGGCATCCAATATTGAAAGGCTGGATGAGGAATGCTTGTGGGATGATCGAGATAATTCCAGAGAAAAGGCTCATGTAATCCCCCTCCGCTAGCCAGAACCTTGCTCATGGCATAGTAATAATCCGCATCCATGTAACCCGTGGTTTGGATCAACCAGGCTGCACTTGAGGTAAGACAAAAACTTAGCAGTGCTAATAGGAGATATCGAATAGGTCTCACGGAGTTAACCTGAACAATTGGTAACCTTCACCAAAAGAAGTGACCAACTCCAAATTGGCCAACAACCTTTCTAAGGCATCCCAATCCTCTCTGGTAAACCGAGAATCATTCTCTCGAACAAAGTCCACTCCCTTCACATGGACAAGGACATGCGTGAAACCTTCCTGATGCCAGGATTGCAGAATAAGATCAACATCGCCCATCCTGCGCCTGTCGGTATACCAACGGTCAATCCACGGATCAGGGAGACAGTGTGGTCGACAATAAAGACCACGTGGTTCCCATAGGACGAGGACATAAGCATCGGAGCCAAGGCTTTCTATCGCCCTCATCGCAGGAAGATAAGCTCCAAGACGACGAGTCAAATATGCGTCGTCTCCTTCCATCCCCATGATTGATTTAAGAGGCTGAGATTGTATCCCTTCACGAAAAATCGTCATGGTTGAAAAAAACAGCGCGAGAATAACAAGCGCTCCTACAACACGTACCATACGGATATTTGCGAGCTTTACCTCGGCTAGACCTTCGAATCCCACCCCAGCCAAAATTGCCCAAGCCGGAAAGAAGACATAATACAATCGGGTTTGACCAAGTAGTGGGTTATAAAGCGTAGCCACGATCCACAGTAACCAGCCGACAAGAATAAAACCCACGAATCCACGTATGCTCTCTCGATAGGATCGCCAAGCAAGGAATACCCCTGGCAACAAACCTAACATTAAAGGACCAATACTTGCTGAAAAACCAATCCCACCTTCAACGCCCTCGATCGTAGATATAATAGGGACGAGCAGTATTTTCCACAATGGCAAATAGGAGACAGTATCACGATAGAACTGTTGACGCTCCGCACCCACCCAAGGGGTAGTTCCTATGTAAGGATATAGAATCGTCCCAGTGAAGATCAGATTCTTTATCAGCCACAGCAATGCCACAGCAATTGAGATCACCAGGTAAACGCCTAACGAACGTTTCCACGATTTATCGGTCCTGGAAATAACGAGCATAATAGCGCCAGCAGGGATGGCGATCCCGGCGGTATATTTAAATCCGAAAGCGAAACCGGCAAGTAGACCGGCGATGATGGCAAAACGGATTGAATTATTCATACGCCATGCATCCAATGCGATGAGAGCAGCAACACACATAAATGCCGCTCCCCAATCTGCATACCCCCACCCAAACGACGAGGCTATTGTCTCACCAGCCAATAAAGCCGCACAGGCAACCCATCCTGCCCGACGGCTCAAGCTTCTTCCTAATGCCAGCGTACCGATTAGGGTCAGAAAACCGAGCATCCAGCCCAACACCGTCGCGGTCTCCTGACTGCCAAGCCCCATCGCCCAGGTGTTGAGCATCTCAGCAGAGAGCGGCATCCCCCAGAAAGGATTTTCCGGTGTGAAAAAAAACCTGCCTTCATCCAGAAACTCGGAAGGAAGCATCAGGTGATATACCAACGCATCGTACTGTGATGGAGGTGCAAGCGCCTCCAGAAGCCCATGCAAGACCACAACCCCCAATAAACCTGCGATGATAAGAAGAATTCCTGTAAGTCTTCGAAGTTCCTTCCCAAGCTCTCCCCAACCAGCCAACCATTCCTTTACGTACTTCCAAAGAAAAATCATCGGAATGATTACGAAAGCCCACAAAAACCATGGTTTATAAAGACCCAGTATTCCCAATATCAGAATGCCAAATACACTCACACCAGCGCCAAAAGCTGCCTGGATGACAAGATTAGCCAATCGATCGGGATGGACCCCACCCAGGATCCGTACACCAAACCCTCCTGCCAAAGCCACAATCGCCAGAGCGATCAGAATATTTCTTAGCGCTTTGAAAAGTGCGATCAGGAAAGTACTATCGAAAGGCTTATGAGGGACATAATAAAGCGCGATCACGACTGTCAGGAAAATAAGGCCAAATATGGTTAGCAGGAGCACTCTTAAAGGAATTCTTTTCATCGCTCAGACCCGGTTAATAAAATGGATCAATCAACTCAGCAAAATCATTACCTCTACGAACTCTAGTCTCTCATTCACCCCTCAACGGAAGTGTATTTCCTCGGACGGATATACCACCATCGGATCCACCACAAACCAAGCAAAATAAATAATGGCAGGGGGAAATACATGATGGCATGTTCCTGATTGCCTTCAATAGTTTTTATAAACAGAAGCCATAGCCCGACAAATAGGAGAAAAAGAGAAATTATCACTGCGATCGTTCCACCTTTTCGCCAGCGCTCAACCCAAACGCTGAAAACAAGAATCATACCGGGGACCATAACCAAATAATTGGTTGTTGCTGTTCGGAAGACTGTGACGCTCGAAATCAAGAGAGTTATCGCTGCTGTCCATTGAAACCAACGATCCCCTTTTCCCCAGGCAAGGATCCATTCCCAGATCGCATAAACAAGGAATAGTCCTGTTAGGGCTAAATTGATCCAAGAGTAAGCCGGGTGAAAGAGCTCCGCAATCACAGTAACCGGAGGTTTGGCTGGGGAATATTCCGGATAGGTGATGACTTCTCGGATCCAGCGCAGAGGCCAATCCGGCATGATCAAAATGGAAAGACCCATAATCAAAACGATAAAACCAACACTCGATACAATAAGAGACCAACGGCGATTAGAGAATGCCCAAATTAGAATAAATGGAATGATCAAAAAAGACATCGGCGGCTTTGAAATTGAAAGCGCTAGAAGTAATCCGGCAAAAATATTCCAATTTCGTTGTATGGCGAGCAATGCCCCTGCAATTAGCAATGCCTCAATAACAGCAAACTGCCCTAAGACGATCGCCCGTATTCCATGGTACCAAATCACAGAGAAAACAAGCAAGAATGCCGCAATCGCATTTGAGGGTTTCCAGCCGGAAATCCGCATTCCTATTAAGGTTATTATTGGTAGGCCAACCTCCAATATCGTCATCCATATCGTTCTCGCAATGGTATAAGGCAATAAACCAAAAGGAGCAAAGAAGATCATCGCTGGCAGCGGATATACAAATAACGCCAGATCTTCGCCCTCCTCCGGATTCGCCGGTCGACCGTAAATAATCTCTTGGCTTCGAAGACCAACACGGGGATCATAAGGATTGATTCCATCGACTAACCAGGATTTCGCTCCCATCCAACGCGCAAGGAAGTCATTCCCTCCGGGTGCTTGAAGCACAAATTGATAGTTCGAATATAACAAAAGAGCTAGCACCAGGGCAGCGAGAAAAATTAAGAGCGTGTGTGTCCATCCTGGTAACTTACGGCGCAAGTTTCACCTCTCCGAGAAGAGTATGGATAAGATTATTCTGAAAGTCATCCTCATCAACCATACCATCGGCGATGCATGACAATAGAACTCGAATAAAAATCCCTTCGGTTGAGTATACAGCTTGCATATAGGACCAGCAACTGGTTTCCCAGCGAGGAAATAGGATGAGAATTCATATTATCCAAGCAACCGATACAAGACAGCTCCCCACCAGAAGAGGAATACCAGAAGCGCCTCCCAGGCACGTAAATAGGAAGATAATGCTAGCCAAGGACCAATCAAACTAGAAGTTGCGGCGTAGGGTGAAAGCAGCGGAGAAGCAGCGACAAGAAAGCGCTCATCTTTACGGCGTATGCCCCACAAAAGCACTGCGATCCCAGCAGGCAATTGGAATGGCCATAATCCACCCCAGAGATTATGTTGTGCACCGATGAATGGTTTTGGTTGTTGGAGTAATTCAAGTGGCCATAGCCCAAATAAAATCATGGTGAGGATCAGAACGAAAATGCTGATGATCAAAGCTGTCCAAAATTTCTTACGTTCAAGGCCAAAGAGCAATCCTATTGTTACTTGAGGTTTTGTCAATGCAATCAGCGGCCATGCTTCCTGCGGTAAGAGAATGCCCGCAAGAACCCACACGTCTATTTCGCCATGTAATACGATATAAAAACTGGCTGGCGAGGCCAGAACAAAGACCAAGCGCCAAAGATCCAATCCCCAACGCCGCGAGAGGAAGATTAAGAAAATAAAACTTGAAACTGCCACAATTGCCCATCCCCAACGAAAGGGTAATATACCCAGAGGCAAAAAGAGAGCAGCCACCCAAGGAGGATTGGAATAATACCCATGAGTTATCCTCTCTCCATAAAGCGAGGTACCCGATAGGATACGCAATGATGCGCCTTGGAAGGTCTCCCAATCATCCCCACCCGGCAATGGCAGCAACGCAAATGTGCAAATTAAAGCAATAAAAGCTAATACGAATATTAAAGTTTCTTTGGAAATGAAGCCAGGAGATCGATTTGCCAATGTTTTTAACCACTCTCGAAGAGCCATTCCCAACACTCGCAGTCAGCCATGATTGAACTACAGTCCATTGCTTGTGTAATATAAAATAATCGCTTGTTCATCCTGATAACGAATCTTCCAACCTTCTCCTACCAGGACTTTGGCAAGGGGCGCGTTCGATTCAATCAAAACAAGGTGGATATCCCATTGATCAAATAATCGCTCCCACCCGGGTTCAGCAAGCCATGCATGGATGTATTGATCCAATAGCTTTTCACCAAAAAGATCTGTCCTTCCATCTACAAAGCTCAAGTAGTCCGGGTAGAGTTCCCATAGTACATAAGCTCCCCAATTGTAGCTATTAAAGAGCGGACCGTTTGGCTTTTCATCTCGGATAAAGGCGAATGCCCCTACAGGGAGTTGATCCTGCAGGTGTTGTTGGTTGACCTCATCACTAACCTGGGAAACGACTCTTATTGCCGCCATAAGGGTAAATAGAACCGCTAAGAAAAGATTCAGAATTCTGGCGAGTCTTTGTGGAAGCTCCTTTTGTTTCCGCCGCCTTATAGGGAGCGTTTGGATTATTGAGTCGGCATGTCGTGCTAGAATTGGCACAGAAATCAGAGCAAACAAGGCGATGTTCCTCACAGCAATGAGACCCATGTACCCGAAGACTGCCAGGAGCAAAAAATCTGTTGCTGGTCGCTCTTCTTTCGATAACGCCAAGCAGAAGAATGTCAAGAAAAGAAGCGCAATGAAGGGGATAAATTCAGGAAGGTGAAAATTCGGGGATTGCCACTCCGCAATATAGTTTTGTAGGGCACCGATGGATATTGTCTTGAATGGGTAAAAGAGCATCACCGGTCCATGCGGATTGATATTTACCGCGATCAGACAACCGAAGCTGATGAAAAGCAGGTGAGTGACTGGCTCGCGGTTTGTTGTCCATGCCACCCCAAGCTTCTCGCCCTCGAGCAGCACAGATCGGGCTATCTCAAAAAGGTCTCCTAAGAGATAAATGCCGAGAAGGATGAAACCTACTGCAAAACCGCCATGAATATTCACCCAAAGGATCATCAACAATGGTAGGCACCAAAGCCTTTTCCGCCTCCCTTGGTGCGCCCCTTCCAATAAATACATCCATATTCCGGTGATGGCGAAGGTGATGATTTGTGGTCTTGCTGACCAGTACACTCCTGAGGCAGTCGCTCCTAAAAGAAGCGCAAAAGCACGCAAAATCGGTTGACCCTTCATACTTAGCCAGATGGCAGTAAAAGCTAAAAGTACCATCGCTCCAGTAAAAATATTCAATCCGGCAAATCCCCACTGCGTATAGATCCAATACAAACCAATTTGGGAGAGCCAACCCGGGTAAATCCAAGATTCACCCATTCGAGTTAACGAAAAGGGATCGACCTCCAGCAACTGGCCGTGTTCAACCATCCACGCCCCGGCCCGTAAATGCCACCATGTATCCGTGTCCGTCGAAGGTTGAACCGCCATGGCAAATACGCCCAACAAGGCGATATAGGCCACCAAACGCTTGAATTGCACCTATCATTTCTCCTTTAGAAAACCTGGTTCATGTTTAATTGAATTGCGATGAACCAGGCCCGGATACCGACTTGGAATCATCCAGCGGGCGTTGGGTGGGAGGCGAGAGATCCTACCATGGCGCCATTTTTGTTGCTTTCGAGATCCTTGCTTCCCTTGATGATGTTTTATTAAGCATCGCTGAAAGAATGTCCTATCGATCATATTCACCGAAGTCCCGGCGGTGTCAGTCTCCGTTATAGATACAATTGAGTAAATACAACTGGACGAAGTGGTAATTAGTCACCTGAGAATCAAGTCAAACTTTAATCTCCTTAGCTAATTATTATCTGGATGTAATCCTTCGATTCCTAGCTCTATCGGTCGAACAACAGAGGATAACGCGTAAAAAACATGATAGTCGCCGATCTGAGCCTCTTTCCAAGAAATCCCTACTTGCTTGAAACCTTCTCTTAAGAATTCATCCAAAGCAGGATGATTGGATGTTATATAGGCTACTCTGCTGCTCTGTTCGACCTCCGAGTCATATGCTGGATAACGATTATCTCTTGAAGTGTATCGAAAATCCTCATGGTATGGTAATTGAGGCGCATAAATCAGGCTTTCCTCTGAGAGAAAAGCTAATGGGTATGAAATCCAATAATTTGTATAGCCATACCTCTCATTCTGTGTCTTCAAGAATGTAATTAATTCCTGAGTGTAGCGATGATCGATCCAAGTGACCGAATCAAATTGGCTTGTCAAACCTGGTGGGTAGCTTTTGGCTACCTCGATCGTTCCGCAGAGATTAAAGATCAAAACGATAAGGAGTGCCAGGTATACCCAAGACCGATGAGGTACCCTATTTCGACAGTCTTCCACCCAATCGGCAGCTAAAATACTTAATGGTACAGATAATGGAAGAAAGTAGCGTCCTGATGGATCCGCGCCGAAAGGAGTTAAAATGAAACCGACGAGAAGGGTAGCGCCAACCCCAAATATAAGCATCTTTCCTGCTCGAGCTTCATCTTTTTTGTTTAACGTTTTGGCTACATGTAGAATGACCAACAACCAAAAAGCCAGTGCAAAAGGTAACAAAGGCAATGCTAACCAGCGCACGCTCCAAGGTGGGCGTAGTCCCAAAACCACCGTTGTGCCAAAAAGCAGCAAATTGTACGCATGAGACAGGATTGCGAGAGCATAATTCGATGAACTCGCCCCAGCAATTGCTGAGCCAAATAATTCCTGCATTAACAGGGCAAAGCCGTTACGTATCGCCCATACAATCCATGGGCTTGCGCCAATTGTTGCACTAATTAGAACCACAATTATCCCAAACACCATGGATTTTTTTTCATGTTTTTTGACAAAGCCAAATACCAGCAATACAAAAGTGGGCAAGATATAGATCAATGTCAGACCAAATGCCCAAATCCCTAGCCCCGCTAAGAAGCCCCATAAGAAATGCCAGTATATGGAGTCACCATTAATAATCCTAATTGCAGAGATCAGCAGAAGATTTCCAATCAGCAGGACTTCCCCATAACCCCCCAGGGATATCGTGGTATAGAGGGTTGTGTTCACATTTGGGATCACCAGGAAAAGGGCAGCAACTAGCCCCACTCTCTCTGAATGGAAAATCAGCTTACCCAAGTAGGCAGTGCTTACGATCGTCCCAATATAAAGCAAGATTTGCACTACACGAATCACACCCACTTTGGGACCCAACATCGCGAATCCAAGTGCAACAAAACTTGCATCCAGGCTTCCCATATACGCCTGGCCGTAGAAAAATGTCGGCCATGCTCCTCGAAGGGTGTGGCGCGCCATTAAGCCCACGATGGCTTCATCTGCATTAAATGGGACGACATTAGCAACAAGCAGAGCGATTTTCAGAATTGTAGATAGGAGTGAAACTCCAATTACAGCCAGTGGAAAAGAGATCTTTGTAGCTAAGGTGGTCTTTCCGCCAATGATGGGCATTAGTATAATCCCAATGTGCGCTCTAATCGATTTGCAATCATCTATCTATTCGTTGTTCTTCTAGCCGTTGCCGCTCGGATAATACCCGGTCCACGGACTATTGATGATGCTTACATCACCTACCGTTATGCCCGAAATATACTTGATGGGCAAGGGATGGTTTACAACCCGGGCGAAAGGGTCTTGGGGACCACCACTCCCATTTATACCTTTCTTCTAGCTGGAATTGGACTGGTCAGTGGTGGTACACAAGCGCCCTTCCCCTGGATATCACTTATCGTTAATGCCATCTCTGATGCAGCCACATGCATTCTCCTGATAGAACTTGGAAGGAAGCTTGGCCATAGAAAGGCTGGCATCGCAACCGCGATCATCTGGGCAATCGCTCCGATGTCAGTAACTTTCGCCATCGGAGGGATGGAAACCAGTTTTTTCATTGCACTCATGACGGCAACATTTTACTTCTATTCTAAAGAGAAGCCAGTCCCAGCCGCGGCTTTCGCCAGCTTTAGTTTACTTACCCGTCCAGATGCGCTGCTTTTCGTTCTACCTCTGGCGATCGAAAGATGTCGAAGGAGCTTACCCTCAGCACGGTTTAATCCGCAGGCTTTTCCGATTCGAGTCACTGAAAGTCTTGCCTTTCTTCTCCCTTTGTTCATATGGGCTGGTTTTGCGATTCCATATTTTGGTAGCCCACTGCCAAATTCTATCGCAGCCAAAGTTGCAGCCTATCAACTGCAAAGCAACGAGGCCTTTATTCGTTTATTGCAGCATTATGCCACCCCCTTTCTCGATCATTTAATTTTCACCACAAAGTGGATCGTAGTCGGCATTATCCTTTATCCATTTCTCTACTTATTAGCAAGCCTGCGGATTCTTAAGACCTGGAGGAGTGCTTGGGTGATCTTTCTTTATCCATGGATCTATTTCATTGCCTTCTCCATCGCCAATCCATTAATTTTCCGTTGGTACCTCACACCCCCGCTGCCAATTTATTTTTTTGGAATTTTCCTGGGGATGAATGCTATCGCTCAGGATCTCAAACGTCCTCTTCTCCTGATTGCCTTCTCTTTGTTTGCATTCATTCTTACTCTTAATGGCTGGACCTTCCATCCCGATCATGGTCCTTCACGTCCAGCGCCTGAGATGGCGTTCATCAAACTTGAGTTGCTTTACCAAAGAGCTGCCTGGAGCTTGAAGGACCAATTACAGACTGACCAAGTTATTGCCGCAGGGGATATTGGTGCACTGGGATATTATACAGGCGCCAGAATCCTCGATACAGTGGGATTGATCACACCCATCTCCACAGGTTACTACCCTCTGTCAGAATCAGCCTATGTAATTAATTATGCGATTGCTTCCGATCTGATCCTAGAACAAAAACCAAATTTCTTAGTCATCCTTGAAGTCTATGGACGTAATACACTACTTCCCAATGCGAGCTTTCAGGAGACTTATCGTCTCGTTGAAAAATTAGACACGGACCTTTACCAGAGCCGCGGGATGTTGATCTTTACTCAGAAAGAACAGCAATGAAAAAAGCCAACCGCCTGGATATTCTCTTTGGGATTTCGTTGCTGTTCCTATCCATCTTCCTCTTCTGGGGTGTTCGATTCATCCCTTTCCATCCCGACGAGACTTCCCTCCTCTATCAAAGTCGCGATTTCGAAGCCCTCATCTCTGACCCCTTGTCTTTGGTTTGGGATCCATCCAATGAAGGGGTACAAGAACAAACCTATCGCGAACTCAATCCGCCTCTGCCGAAATACATCCTCGGAATTGGCAGGTATATCGCCGGTTTCGATGCCGAGCATGTTTCGGTGGACTGGAACTGGTCCCTTACCTGGGAGGAGAATGAACAGGCAGGCGCCCTTCCGCCTTTTGAACTACTCAAAGCGGCGCGTATTGCCAGCACGATGATGCTTCCCTTCTCTATCATCATTCTCTATCTCTGCGGTAAACGGATGAAAGATCGAGAGACTGGTTTTGTTGCTGCACTTACTTTTGGCATTCATGCTCTGGTTCTGCTGCATGGCCGAAGGGCAATGGCTGAAGGGACATTGCTTTTCAGTGTATCTTTGTTCATCCTGAGTACTTTCCTCGGGAGTAAACGTCCATGGTTGGCTGGACTGGCCTCATCCTTGGCGGTTTGTAGCAAATTATCGGCAGTGGCCTTATTCCCTATTGGTCTTCTTTCTGCTGTATGGGTCACATCGGAGGAGAGACCTTCAATCAAGAAAGCCTTTGGAAATGGTTCCATTTTTATCGCAGTTTTCGCAATCATCACTTTTTCCTTGAATCCTTTCCTTTGGACAAACCCATTCAAGGCGTTGAATGTCGTCTACCAGGCTCGATTGGAATTTTTGGCGGGGCAAGTCGAGCTTATCCGAATACTTGCTCCCAATCAAGTCTTGGACAATCCCTTGCAACGCTTGGCGGTGATGCTTGCCCATCTCTTTATCACCAAACCGCAAATGGCTGAAGTAGGCAACTATTTGGCGTACACAGCTGAAATCGAAAAGGCATATCTCGCTCAGCCATTGCATAACTTCCTGAGAGGGATGATTGGTGGAGCGGTTATGCTGTTGCTAGCAGCACTCGGTATGTCCTTCTCGATCCTCGAACGGGGAAGTAGAAACATGCAGAAGACACGAATGGCAGTATTGTTATTTTCTGGAACCCTGGTGCAATCCCTCGCGCTTCTTTGGGCGAATCCTCTGCCTTTCCAACGATACTATATCCCCCTCATCCCTTTTATTTGTCTATGGATAGGCCTAGGAGGTTCTGCGCTGCTTCATATGACTCATAAATACACTTCCCCCCGTGCTAAATCAGCTCAAAATAGTTGAAAAGTGCAAAGTGAAATGGGAAATCACAAAAAACATACTCATTGAATACCAAAGGGATGGGCAAATAAATCTATGGGATTAGGCTGGCCATTCTCCAATCTTGATCCCTAAGTATATTTCTCAATCGCTAATTTTCTCCTAAAGTTGTTGGAGAACAACCTTCATCCTGAAAACAGAAATCCCCTTGATTCGTCTCTTGCTGACCACCTCAAAGGGATTTTTCTAAGAAAACGATACGAAACGTGAACCCCATCTCCGTTCATATCCACTTCACTGTTCTATTACATTTATTCACGCAGATAATCAACCAGCTTTCGACGATGCCCCGGATGTCTGAGGCGGCTCAAAGCCTGGGCTTCAATCTGGCGAACACGCTCCCGCGTAACCCCCATCTTCCTACCCACTTCCTCCAAGGTATAACTCTGTCCGTCCAACAAGCCATATCTTAACTGCAGAATGCGGACTTCACGCGGTGGCAGGGTACTAAGCACCTCCTTCAGGTGCTCATGCAGGAGGTTCTGAGTCACGGTATCCACCGGCGCTGGCGACTCCTCATCCTGGATGAAATCAGCCAGCACGGAGTCTTCCTCTTCGTCGGTTGGCGTCTCCAATGAGAGCGGTCGTCGTGCGACCTGGATCATATTCTCCACTTTCTTTGGTGGGACACCCAAAAAATCAGCCAACTCCTCCGTTGTCGGGTCTCGACCAAGTTTCTGGGTTAATTGATGGGAGACACGCAATAGTTTATTAATTTGATCTCCCATATGGACTGGGACACGAATTGTCCGTCCTTGGTCCGCGATCGCACGTGTCACCGCTTGGCGAATCCACCAGGTGGCATACGTAGAGAACTTATGTCCTCGACGATAATCAAACTTCTTGGCTGCCCGAATGAGCCCAATGTTCCCTTCTTGAATTAGATCCAGAAAAGGAACCCCTCGTCCCATATATTTCTTGGCGACGCTAATAACGAGGCGGGAATTGGCGGTAATCAAATGTTCGCGTGCGGCCCAGCCATCTTCAATTGCTTTTCGTAATTCAGTTCGACGTTTTTCCCCTACGGGTCCACTGGCGAGTTCCTCGCGAGCAAAACGTCCGCGTTCTATGCGTTTGGCCAGTTGAACTTCCTCCTCAGCTGTCAGCAAAGGTACCCTTCCGACTTCTTTTAGATAAAGGCCAACTGTGTCATCCGCGTCCACGCTGGCGAGGTGGTTTTCATCCTCGGGTGAAATGGCCACAACTTCATCCTCGCTGATTTCCTCCTCTAGATGATCCTCTTGATCCACCACTTCATCAATATAAGGAATATCCGCTCCGATAAGCGCGGTATAAGCTTCTTCAAGCTGATCAAGATCCCTCTCAGCCTCTGGGAAAATCGTAAGGATATCCTCAATGGTTACGAAACCCTTTTCCCGGCCGAGCTCGATGAGTTGGTCAATTGAGCTAATTGGCTGTTCGGCATCAAAGTCTTCATAAAGCAGGTCATCATGAATTGGTTCCTGCATCCTGGACCTCTTAGAAGCAAAAAGGGATTTTTTATTGATATCTTTCCTCGAACTCTGTTTTGCCATAGATACTCACAATAAAACGCCCGGTCGATTATTTTAAACACACCAACCTTTACAGGCGGATTAATCCAACTTAGAACATACAATAACAATCTTACATCTTCA
>CAYGXU010000018.1:0-25060 GCA_964353875.1 uncultured Anaerolineaceae bacterium
CCAAGTTTTGAATGCCATCCTTCGCAGCCTCGAAACAACCCGAAACGCCCCGCACCCACTCATGCGTCTCCGCATAGGCGCCATCCAGGCTGACCGATTCAAAAGGATTTGAGCAGCGGACGATCTCGGCCGCCATTTCCGGCGTCATCAGAGATCCGTCAGATAAAAATAAAGTTGCGTCAACGGCGGCGCCAGCGGGTCGCGCGTGGACATCATAAGATTTGTCCTGTCTTGGGAAGTCATGCGGCAATTTTCAGCTCAACCGGTGTTGGATGAGTTAGCAAGCTCGCCAGCTTGGTAATGATGGAGCGATAGGCAAGGTACAAGCGTGCACATTGCCTGTACTCGACATATTCCTGCTCCGCCGCCACTCGGATCCAGGTCAAAGTTTCCTCCGCCTCCTCTTTGGCATCGCGTAGCCGTTCCAAATAGGACGAACGGCAGTGCTGTTTGCGAATCGCCTCGGCGATGTAATAACAAACGGACCTGGAGGTTGTGATGATCCCTTTGATGAAGGTGGATTGCTCTTCGTCCTGGATCCTGCGAGTCATTTCAAAGACGGCCATCGAGGCATCAAAGGCCAACCGATACACTTCCAACGCTTCACATGATGTATGCCAACTCACTTTATGCCCCCTTTCTACCTTTTCCAATACCATCTCGAATCCTTTCATCATACAACTCCTACTCGCACATTGTTATTCCAGCAGCTTCCCACAGGGTTGATGCCTACCGCCTGAGCCGTATCGGGATTGAATAAGACTGCCCAATCATCGAACTCCTCGCGTAAGTCGGCTACCGGGGCTGTAGATTTCATCATCTCTTTCATTCTTCCGCTCACTTTCCTCAAATCCGCCTCATGTCCATTCGAGTCACTCACTGCTCAGGCGGAGCTGGGATTTATAAATACTGATGGCTGATCGCATCTTTTCAGCAGGCATGCTCCGCCCTTCCGACATTCTCGTTTGATAAGAAGCCGCCTTTCTATTGGATTGTGCGCTCCCTGGTTGCCACCAAATCCATCCACCAACCATCCAGGGAACGTTTACCGATATCCACTCACAAAACCTAAAGCCTCATCGCTCGTCTCAAAAAGAACCAAACCTCATCACAATCCACAAAAACCGATACCCGCTCCTAAAACACAACCATAACAACTTACCAATCCATCACTGATCAGCGATCAGCCATCAGCTTCACCCCATATAGGAAGGCACAGCCTTCTCTAATAGCCCCACCTCCAACTCCATGGGGATATAGCGATCATTCAACATCTGCAATAGAACACGGGCACGCTCCGAACCGGCAATACGAACATCAAAAATGGCGCGGTATCCTTCGAATATTCCCTCCCGCAGGATCACGCGATCGCCCTTTTCCAGACCATCGAAAACCAAACCGCCGACCTCCCAGATCTCATCAATTCTGCGCATCAAGGCATGGAGAATATTTTCAGGTACGCGTGCCGCATCATTCCCTACCCAGACCAAACCCTGAGAAAAGGGCATCCAATGGAAGGCAGACTCGCCCACCAGGCTTAAATCACTATGAAGGAACATGTACCCGGGGAAATATGGTCGTATGCGTGCTGCTCTGGGATTGACCGGATTGACGGGGATGGTTGGAAAGAAGATCTCGTGACCTTGGGAGCGAGCAAATTTACATAAGGCGCGTTCCTTCCTCGGCTTGCTTCGTAAGACATACCAACATTTCTTCGTCATCTTACCACCCCAATCTAACTATGATTACAATTGAACTTCCCATCGACTTTTGCCAGCCCACCCCGAACCATCATTGCATCCATGCACACATTGGCTTTCGAGAACATCACGACCTTTTCCACCCATTAGGAAGATCGACCTCATCCAGGTTTTTCTCCACCAGAGTCCTAGGTTTCGTGCGATTCTTTCGGTCGTTGCATTTTCATGGCGTCAAAGCTCTTCGACTGAGCAACAAAACGCAATTTCCCCTGCTGAATTCGCAAAGTAACTTCTCCGTAGGGGGCGACATTAGCGAGCATCTCATCAATGATGGCGATGTGACGGGGGGTAAGGAAGCGTAGCTTGTGTTCCAAGGGGATCACGATGGATCCCTTTTTACGATCACCCTTTACCGTCGGTTTTTCCATGTCGCATACCTCCACATTCACTGAAAAAACGAAGTCAGCCTCGGGGATTTCGCACCCTCTGTCGGGCTGGGTAGCTTTTCATCTTAATGCTATGCAATTGCTTTTCTAAGCAGCATCACTATCCATTATTCAGTATTTTCTATACCCTATCCAATTCTCTCCTGAAATAACATCGCCTCCTTTCCCTAACCCGATCCCGCTTCTTTCTCATACCCGTTATTCTTTACCTCGTAGTCCTTCGTCCGCGTCACAAAACGTAATTTCCCCTTATGAACCACAAGTCGCAATTCCCCTTGTACGTTGAGTGTAGTTAAAAATTCATCGATCATACCGATCTCTGTGGGGGACAAAAAACGTAATGGGCGATCAAGCTTGAGGCAATTCTCACGATTCTTGAGGCATTCCTCATCAGGATTGATGATCTTCGAATCCGCAGGCAATTTTTTCGCCCTCCTTTTCTGCAATGCAGTTTTACGCTGCAAAAGAAAATCGCCCCCCGGGGATTTTTCACCCTCAGCCAGGCGCTGCTCGTGATGCTTTCTTTTCCCGTAATTTTGCTGGATGGGATCTTCCTACCAGCAAGTCCTTCCAAATCCATCTCTTTTCTATAAGTACCAGACGTAATGAACGCTAAAGACACCTTCCTACTTTCCGTTGTAGGTTCATCATAAGACAAGTCTTCGATTTCTCACCTTACAGACGCCTTACAGCCACCTTACAGTCACCTTACAGCCAAATATGACTTAATACGCCCCCTCTTCCATTGCGAGGTTGGAGTCCAATAGCTTGCTGTTGGTCATTGGAGTCCAATAGCTTGCTATTGGTCATTGGAGTCCAATAGCTTGCTATTGGTCATTGGAGTCCAACAGATCATGTAGGGCGGGTTTCATTACCCGCCAATTGGCTTTCACAAAGAGGAATGTCATTCTGAGCAAAGCGAAGAATCCCTATGATGAAACGGATCAAAGATTCATCTTAGGGATCCTTCGTCGCTGCGTTTTGAGGATGACATCGTTGCAAGATGGAGCCCAACGGTTCACATACAAAGGGGTGTTTTGCATTTGCAATCGAAAAGACTAGCGATTATCATACATACCCAATAAATAGCCGGCGATCCCAAAACGAGTGCGTTTTTCTAAAAGCACAATGTCAAAACCCCGTAATTATCCCGGATAGGGAGAATGGAAATCACCCAACTTCTCGATCTCTTCCAGGCCATGGCGATCAGCATCTTCGTGATGCTCGCAATTTATCTTGCATCTTTCAGGTCAGCCTTCAAAACCTTTCGCCCGTTTGTTTTCATTGCTCTGATCGAAGCCTTTTTAAGCTACACCTATTTCCTGCTGGGAATGCAACAAGGTGATCCAACTGGAATCCCTATCCTCCTTCGCCTGCGCTGGGCAGTGCTTGCCCTTCTACCAGGATTATTTCTACAGATATTTTCTTCCTTGGTGCAGGGCAGGCTGCAAAGCTTTGCTCTTTATGCCACCTATGCAGCCTACGCCTTGGGCGCGGTCACGGGCGGGGCAGCCTTCCTTGAACGTTCATGGATCATCGGCACGAGCTCGCCTGGTCCAATAAAAGCTGGACTCATCGATCCAATCTTTCATCCCACAGGTGTTTTCCTCATCCTCATTTGGGTCACTTTAGCGATCGTGTTGGCCTGGTTTCTCCTCGCTGTTGCGGTTCGGGATGACTCGCGATCTACCATGCAAGCTGCATCCAGGCATTTGATCCCGGCCTGGTCTATTTTCATTTTGGCCGCCACGTTGGGGGCAGTGGCAGTATGGCTGCCTGGCGCAACAAAACCCGAATTGAGCTTGATCTTGCGCGCAATCGAACGCTCACTCACGATGGTGGCTGCCGTCTTAATTGCGCGCGGAATCGTTCAAACAGGTTCCCCGATCCGCAAGCCATTTCGTTCGATCCACGTACCGGCTCTAATTCTGGTGGCAGCGATTACCCTTGCCAGCCGCCTAATTCAATTGAATGGCAACGTATTCATGGGGCTGCTTCACCCATCGCCCTATGTCCTGATTGGATTGATGGTGGGTGTCCTTCTCGCCCATCCTGAAATCCCGCAACGACTGGCCCATCTGCTGGGCTCTCCACCTCAGGATGAAACCAACTTTTCCATTCGACTGCACCGCGCCTGGCAGAACCTTGCGGAAGGGTCATTCAATATTGCGCAAGTCGCTGAGATGCTGCTCGCATTACAGGAGCAAATCCAGGCGGAGTACGTAGGTGTGCTCGAGCTTATGCAAGTAGACGAGGCGAGGTTATTAACTTTCGGACGCTGGGAGGACGGACCCAGGTTTTATATCAACGCGGACCATTTTGATTGGCCCTTCACTGAAGAGACTCTCCGCCATAGCGCTTATCAGACATCCAATCTGCCTGGTCAGCCTAATATGATCTTGCCCATCCATGATGAACAGGATTTGACGGGCATCCTGCTCATCGGGAAACCCCTTGCAGGGCGTGTCTATTCCACAGGGGAATTGCGCTTGTCTGAACTACTGGCGGAGCAGCTCTCCTTCGCAATTGCGCACGGATTACGGCTCGAAGAGGCCTTGGGGATGCCTCGTAAGGTACAGTTCGAGGTCCCATTACTCCCAAAGGTGAATATCGCCATCCGCACTTTCGGCAGGCTGGAGATTTACACGCAACATGGCGAGTCACAGGTTGCACCGCCCTCTTTACGCGCCCGTCAAATATTGGCGCTTCTCCTGGCCGCCTACCCTGATCCCCTCCCGGCTGAAACACTGATGGAACACCTCTGGCCGGAACAGCCGTTGGAAGCGGCTGCTAACAGCCTTTATGTAGCCATTTATGCCTTGCGAAGGATTTTAGAACCGGATTTGCATCGAGGGGATGTGTCGCGCTACATCCGTCGTGAGAGTGATTGGTACCGCCTCGTCCTGGATGATGATTTTTGGGTTGACTTCCTCGAATTCGAGAAACTCTATTTGCTGGGGAGGGAACACATTCAACAAGGGGAGGCGCATACAGCGATGCAGGTTTACGAACGTGCTCTGCGGTTGTATCGAAGACCCTTCCTGGTGGATGCCTCACTCGATCTGCCTGTCGAGGTCGAAGTCACCCGCCATCGTTTGCAAAGACATCTGCATGAGATCGCCTGGCATCTGACTCAGGAGAATCTCAAACAGCAGGACTGGCTCCAGGCTGAACGGGCGCTGCTCCAGTTACTGGCAGCGGATCCCCAAGATCGAGCTGCAAGAGCTGAGCTAACAAAAATCTACCGAACTCAGGGGAAGGAAGGCCTGGCTCAAGAGTTGGAAGCTCAGGGGATCTCAACTGAATTCTGATCATCTGCCAACCGGGTTTCCTCGCCCGGCTGAATGCGCGATCAAGCCCTTTCTCCCCCGCGGGGAGAGGGCAAGGGTGAGGGGCTTTCATCCCAAACCCCACCTATCCTCCCCGCAAGCAGGGAGGGATTATCCTTTATCGAAATGGATGATCGGCTTTTCAGTGAGATTAATTGGGATCTCCCCCTTGTTCCTCAAAGAAGCGCTATCAAGCCCCCTCTCCCCCGCGGGGAGAGGGAAAGGGTGAGGGGCTTTCATCCCAAACCCCACCTATTCACCGCCATCCTTCATACTGGTCGGCAGCCAGGGCATCTGCGGACCTTCCACGCCCAGCATTTCCGCCAGAGCAGCTCGCAACGCCACTCGATCGTCCCAGGGATATTCCCTCTCCCCAAAACACATCGATTGTTCATGGCCTTTGCCACAGGCGATCACCAGGTCGCCCATCTCCGCCATCTTCAACGCAAAACGGAGCGCCTCGCCACGATCCTCGATACGCCAGAAATCAACTCCCTCTTGCCCCCCTTCAGCCCGTGCTCCTGCCGCCATCTCCTCTAAAATATCCACCAAAGATTCCGTGCGCGGATCCTCGGCAGTCAGAATCGTCCGATCAGCGCAGTGAATAGAGACCTCGGCCATCAAGCGACGCTTCTCACGATCGCGTAGCCCAGCCGACCCAAAAACAGCGATCACCCGACCCTTCGTCAGTTGACGAGCAGTCTCCAATGCGTTGGCTAATGCATTGGGGGTGTGAGCAAAGTCGACGATGGTTATGAAGGATTGCCCCATCTCGATTCGTTCCATCCTGCCTGGCACCCCCTTGAGGGACGAAATCCCCTTCGCTGCGATTTTTGGATCGATCCCCAGCCCTTCCACAGTCGCAGCGAAAGCAGCCAGGCAGTTACTCAGATTATATATACCCAACAAAGAGCATTCCACCGCCTGAGAATAGTGCCGTCCATCGACACGAAATCGCATCCCTCCAGGGCTAATATTAACCTCTCTGGCAAGGATATCGGCGTCCTCCCGGCGTCCATAACTCACCTGGCGCACTTGCGTTACCTGGTGTAGATAATCATAGGATGCATCGTCGCGATTAATGATCGCTATTCGCGGGGGAGCCGCAGCTTTTGGTACGCTCTGCGCCAGCCCGATAAGCAGTTCCGCTTTTGCCGCACGATAGGCTTCAAAGGAGCCATGGTAATCCAGGTGCTCATGGGTGATGTTGGTCACCACGCCCAAATCGAATTCACAGGCTGCGACACGCTGTTGCGCCAAACCATGGGAAGTAGTCTCCAAGACACAATGGGTCAATCCGGCCTGCACCATCTCGGCCAGATAGGCCTGTACTTCAAGTGGGTCGGGTGTGGTCACGTGCAAACCGGTATCCAAAGTCCGATCTCCAATGACCGCATTCACTGAAGTGATCAACCCGACCTGAACTCCGCCACACAGCAAAATCTGATAAATCAGGTTCGAGGTGGTGGTTTTTCCATCGGTGCCTGTGACACCAATCATGACTAATTTTCTCGCCGGATAATCATGCCAGGCCGCAGCCGCTTGCGCCAAAGCATAACGGCTATCAGGCACTTGAAGATAGGGAACTCCATAGTCCGCATCTGGTGTCTCGCCAACAAGCACTTTCGCCCCACGCCGGACCGCATCCGGCAAGAAGCGATGCCCATCCGTCTGCGTTCCTCGGATCGCTACGAACAATGCCCCAGGCACTACCTGGCGCGAATCGGCGGTTACCTTTGTGATTTCCAAATTCGGTAAACCGCCGTCAGTAAAATCAGGGAATGCTTGAATGAGTTGATAAAGTTGCATTTTTCAATACATTCTTCAATCCAGCAGAGCTTATCGTCTTTCTTTTATGTTGTTTGTCCCGTCCCATACACGACAAAAATCGAAGCTGAGGCTGCAGCTTCCCAATTAAGATCTCAAACTTTAACGCAAGCTCTGCCGTAAACCTTGAAGCTTTCCACTTACCGAACCATCGAGTACCTTGTCACCAATTCGAATGATCAGACCACCCAGGATATTGGGATTAACATGGAAACTGACACTCTCCCCTGATCCCATCCTCTCAATAATTTCTTTCCGCACTGTCTCCTGTTCGCTTTTCGTGAGCGGCAGGGCGCTGGTGATGTCAGCACTCGCCCCACTCAAGGTTTCGCCTTCCAATAAGGTGACCCGTCCCCCCTTCACCCCGCTGAAGAAGTCTTGTATCAGGGCATGCTGACGTTTCTCGTCGAGCGTCTCCCCGATGAGTTTGTGCGCGGCAGCGATTGCCAGAGCAGACACTTGCCCGCGCAATTCTCCTAGCACCTGTTCTTTGGCCTGTTCGGCTTCAGCGGCAGCTGTCTGTCGGATCTCTGCAGCTTCGCGATCTGCCAGCGCCTTGATCTCGCGTGCGGTCTCTTCGGCGCGCTCTGACGCTTCGCGTACACGTTCCGCAGCTTCTCGTTGCGCCTTAGCCAGGATCTCCTCCGCTTCTTTCTCTGCATTGGCTCTGGCTTCTGCAGCTACGCGCGCGTCTTCTAAACCCTGAGCGATGGTTTTCCGTCGTTTGTCAAGCATATTAAGAATCGGCGTATACACCCATGCGCGCAGGATGACCAACATTACTAAAAAACTGACAATCTGAACGGCCAGATAACCTAGGTTAAGACCCAGTCCTTCCAAGGCTCCCCTCCTCTAGGATATTTTCTTCTAATTCTAACCAACAAATAGGAGCAACATTGCGACAACAAGGGCGTATATGGCAACCGCCTCTGCAAAGGCAATGACAAGGATCATGTTGATCTGAATTGCACCTGCAGCATCAGGATTGCGTGCGATGCCCTGTACTGCGCCGCTGCCCAGGATCCCGATCCCTATGCCGGCTCCCAAAGTGCCCACCATGGCCAGTCCCGCGCCGAGGTATTTCAAACCTTTTATAAGAATCAGTGCAACTTCTGGTGTCATGTAACTCTTCCCTCCCTGCTATGGATTAAGGATAACTCTGCTATTCGCGCCCTGCGAACAGGCTTTCTTCGGCTTTCAGGGAATACCATTTACTTTGCAGTTACAGATGCCATCCAGGATTTCTTTTCATTCTTCTGAGTTTTACACTCGATGTTTTACTTACCTTTCGCTCTTACACCAAGATCCAAAATTATTCATGGCCCTCATGTCCGTATGTTGCCATCGTCATGAAGACCATCGTGAGCATGCCGAAGACGAGCGCCTGGATGAGGCCTACGAAGAATTCAAAAAGAACAACTCCCGACTGGACAAAAACCGGAACCAGGGAACCCAAAACAAACAACAAAACCGATCCCGCAAAGAGATTGCCGAACAAACGAAAGGAGAATGAAAGAACTTTGGCGAACTCTGTCACGAGCTCCAATAAGCCCACAAAGATATCCAAGATGGGCATGATGACATCGAATACCCCCACACGCTCCTTGACCCACATCCGCGCCGCGCCTCGGAAATTAAAGAACTTTGTAAAATACCCCAGTCCAAGAGCCTGAACGCCGATCACTTGCGTCATCAGGACCGAAACCACTGCCAAAGCTGCGGTGAAATTCAAATCTGTAGAAGCGGCGCGCACAAAGGGGATCAGGCCATAAAGCTGGCCATGGCTTTCACCCCCTTCCTTCTTTTCGACGATGGTCAGTATCCCCGGCAGGATCTCTTCTACCGGATAACCCTCCTGGCCCTGCTGAACTTCGTGCAGCAGACCGATGCTATCCACGCCCGGAATCAGTTCGAGCCAATTGGCGATGAGCACGACCAAAATAATGGTCGCCACCCAGGGAAAGATCCTGCGAGCTCGTTTCCCTGCAGTGGATTCAACTAAATTGTAGATCGCTTCCAAGATTAACTCGATGACCGCCGGGATGCCGGTTAAGATCTCCTTGCGGCTTCGAGTTGCCCGATAAACGGAAATGGCCAGGAGGATCAAAATAAAGTCCCCAATAAGTGCCGCAATCATTGTGTTGGTGAGATAGAAATTGCCAAACAAATGGGTAACCGTCTCAGCTGGCACTTGAATGTGCGGCAGGATGGGTGATACAAAACTCACCACGACTATATTAAGGACAATCAATACGACGATTAACCAGCGATGAAATCCGAATCTACGGCGTGTCTTGATTTCCTGGGTGTTTTCCACCTTCAGGCTCCTCTTCCTGGATTTTCTTTGCTCCAACGGCTTGGTTAGCGGAGACTTGGATCTTTGGCGCCACGGAGAGCACTACCTTGAACATTATGAAAAGTGTTACAGGCACGCTGGCAAGGACAAGAACCAATGTAAATATAGGCCGGGTTTGAAACTGGTTGTCCAGCCATAGCCCGGCACCTAATGCGATTGCGATAATAAGAATAGTCAAACAACCTACCTGCCCGATTATGCCGGCAAGGGTCATTTTCAGCGCTTTTATAGCCCGATCCTTGTCAGGCGTCTCGGTCATGGTGCGCGCATTCTATCATAACAAATAGCCTCGGTCAATCAACATGATTTGAGGCCTGTCTCAGAAAAGTCCTTGGGCAGCATGGATAGTCCAATCCAACCATGGTCCGCTCAACGTGCCGATGAGGATGACAGCGAGTATGCAAATTCCAAGCGCAAATGCTGAAGCCCTGGGCAATGGGATCGGTTTCGCTTCATAATCGGAACGATAGAGATAGACCACTTTGAGCACCGTCAGATAGTAGTAAAGCCCAATAATAGCATTGAGCACACCAACAAATGCCAACCAAACCATTCCGCTTTTTACCGCCGCGGCAAAAACGTAAAACTTGGCAACAAATCCTGCCAGTGGGGGCATTCCCGCCAGGGACAAGAATGCAACCAGGAGCGCCATAGCCAATCCCGGAGAGCGCCGGCTGAGACCGGCATAATCCATGATCATCTCCGAGCCTGCGGAATGGGTGAACAATACCACAACAGCGAAAGCAGCCATATTGGTGACTACATAAGCTGCCAGATAGAAAATCAGTGTGGCGGTGCCAAATGCATTCAGAGCAACCAGACCAATTAAGGCATTGCCCGCATGCGCGATAGAAGAATACGCGAGCAACCGTTTGATGTTTTTCTGCGTCAGCGCGATCAGATTCCCGATGGTCATGCTTGCCACGGATAGGACAGCCAGTACCAAGCTCCAATAGTCAGCGATCGCCGGGAACACCGCCAGCATGAACCGCACCAAAACAGCGAACCCCGCTGCTTTGGAGGCAGTGGAGATGTAAGCCGTGATCGGCGTAGGCGCCCCCTCATACACATCGGGGGACCAAAAATGAAAGGGCACGATGGAGACTTTAAACCCAAATCCGACCAAGACGAGCACTGCTCCGCCAGCCAATACCCAGGGGGAAAGCCCTCCGGAACGGAGTTCCCCAGCCAGCGCGTATAGATTGGTCTCACCAGCGAAACCGTAGAGAAGGCTGAAACCATAAAGCATCACCGCAGATGTCAATGCCCCAAAAAGGAAGTACTTGATGCCTGCCTCGGTCGACTTCTCATCCATTTTCAGGAACCCGGCCAGGATGTAGAGTGGAATGGAGGTGGTCTCAATCGCCAGATAAAGCATGATCAGATCAGCGGAGGAAGCCATCAAGTCCATGCCCAATGTGGTGATGACCAGCAAAGTATAATACTCGCCTTTGCCTCCCACTACTGGGGTATCCACAGAGAGCAGGCTGGTGATCAGCGCGGCAAAGAGAAAGATCAATCGGAATGTGAATGCTGGCCAATCCTGACGTAGCATACCGCCAAAGATCAACCGCTCCTGTGGAACCGGGCGGCTGAATAAAATACTGATCACAAGGATGATCAGGAAGCCAGTTGCCGTCATCCAGCCAAGAAGATTACGCCGACTTGGTCGCCAAATAAGATCGATCGTCAGGATCGCGCCAGCCAGGAAGAGAAGCAAGATTTCCGGGAGGATCGCCGTGATCATGGAGGAGTCGAAAGCTGGAATGGCCACTCAGACACCTCCAAGGATGCGCAGGATGGCATCGGCGCCCGATTGTACAATGGGCGCCATGATGGCTGGATAAATACCGATCAAGATGAGAACTCCGCAGAGAAGGACCAGAGCGATCTTGTCGTAGGCTGTGATCGGATCGATGTGACCCTCAAAAGCTTCCGGCACTTTTCCAAAGAAGACTCCTCGCACAACCCGCATGATGTAGGCTGCCGTGATGACGATCCCCAGTACTGCGATCATCGCCACGATTGGCTGGCGTTGCCACAGTCCCAAGAAAATGGGGAATTCAGCGATGAAACCCGAGAATCCCGGCATCCCCATGGAAACCAGCCCGCCGATGATAAACGCTACCGCCACAAGTGGCATGGCCTTGCGAAACCCTCCCAATTCGGGTATCTCACGTGTATGGGCACGATCGTAGACCATCCCAACAACAGCAAAGAAAAGCGCCGTCATGACGCCATGAGAAAACATCTGAAGTCCGGCGCCGGTGAGACCCTGCCGATTGAGAGTGGCGAAGCCCAACATAACTAATCCCATATGGGAGACTGAGGAGAATCCGATCACATATTTAAAATCCGTTTGCACCGAGGCGATTAACGCCCCATAAATGACATTCACCGTGGCAAGCCCTAATATCAAGGGCGACCAAAACTTCGCTCCTTCCGGCAGGAGCATGATCCCCACACGTAAAGCGGCGAATGCGCCCAACTTCATCAACACCCCCGCATGGAACATTGACACTGCCGTGGGTGCAGCGACATGACCGTCGGGGGACCAGTTGTGCACTGGGAAGATCCCTCCGAGCACAGCAAAACCGAAGAAAACAAAGGGGAACCATAATCGTTGAAAGGCGGTGGAGAAACCCGCCCGCTCTAATTCAAGCAGATCAAAGGTATTCAACCCGGCGCTGAAGTACATGGCTAACGCCCCAACCAGGGCGATGACGGATCCGATGAAGAGGTAAAGGGTGAGTTTCATGGCGGCATATTCACGCGTGACTTGCCATCCCCAGATGGCGATGAGCAGATACATCGGGAAGACGGCGATTTCATAAAAGAAGAATAACTGAAAGAGATCCAGCGAAACGAATACTCCGAAAACGCCGGTCGCCAGGATGAAGAGGAAGACGAAGAATTCGCGTGGGCGGTCATCCATCCGCCAGGAGATGAGCACACCGGTGAAAATAACGATCCCGGTCAATAACACCAAGGGCAAGCTCATCCCATCCACGCCGACATGATAGGAAATTCCCAGGGAGTGGATCCATGGGATTCGCTCCTCAAATTGGTACCCTCCCGGCTCAACCTGATAGGAAAAATAAACCCAAACCGAAAGAAGTAGTGTGATCGTCGCCGCGACCAACGCCGTCCAGCGAATGGCATTCTTCCGTTCTGCGGGGAATAATAATAAGCCCAACCCGGTGACGATTGGGATAAAGGTGATCACACTTAAAAAGGGAAAGTTCATGGACGGCTCGCAAATGAAATAAAACGTAAAGAGAAAAACGCAAAGCGTAAAACGTAAGCAGTAGGCTCCATCTAGCCAAACAACCTCAATACCGTCTTATTGATCACATCCAAAATCCACGCCGGCCATACGCCGATCAGCAGCATGAGCAGCATCAATGGCGCCATCGCCACTACCTCTCTTGGATTGATCTCCATCCTGTAGCCCACCCATTTTTCATTCAAAGGTCCATGGAGAACCTTGGTGATCGCCTTGAGGATATATGCCCCGGTGATGAACAGGCCCAGCATGGAAATGGCCGTCAATGCCGTGAAAATCGGCCAGGCGCCTCGAACGATCATGAATTCAGAAACAAACCCATTCAAGCCAGGTAAGCCCAGCGACGCCATGGAGGTGAAGAGCAAGATTCCTCCATAGACCGGCGCTAACGGGAATAGACCACCGTATTTGTTTAGATCGCGAGTGTGCGTCCGTTCGTAGATCACCCCGACCAGCAAAAACATGCCTGCTGCGGAGAGACCATGGTTGAACATTTGAAGGACTGCACCATTCAAGGCGATAATGGCATCCTGCGAGGCCAGTGTCCCTTGAGCATAGGCTGCCGCGGCGATGCCCAATACGACAAAGCCCATATGGTTAACGGAGGAATAGGCTACCAGGCGTTTGAAATCATCCTGCCCCCAGGAAGCGAAGGCGCCAAGCACGATCGCCAAAGTGGCCAGAATCCCCAGAGGGAGGGCATAGATCTTGGCCTGTTCCGGATAGAGGGGCAAGACCAGTCGTAAAAAACCATACGCGCCCAACTTGAGCAATACTCCCGCCAGGATCATCGAACCAGCCGTTGGCGCTTCAGTGTGCGCATCCGGCAACCAGGTATGGAAAGGCCATACCGGCACCTTGATGGCAAAGGCGATCACAAAAGCCCAAAAGGCGATCGCCTTCACCGTATTGATCGGTACTTGGATCGGCAGACCTAAAACAGTCAATGGCTGATCTAAAGAAGTCCAGCGTTCTGTGATCGCAAGCAAGTCAAAGGTGCTGCAGGAAATTCCGATCAGTTGGATCGCTAAAAGCAAACCCAAGGACCCTGCCATGGTATAAATCAGGAATTTGAAAGAAGCATAGTCCCGGTTGGCGCTCCCCCATTGGTTAATGAGAAAGTACATGGGAATCAAGCCAATCTCCCAGAAGACAAAGAAGAGCAGCAAGTCAAGCGCCAGGAAAACCCCCAGCATCCCGGTTTCTAATAGCAAGAAAAGAACCATATAACCACGCACATTCTCTTCGATACTCCAGGAGATCAATAAACCCAAAGGCGTTAACAACGTCGTAAGCAGGACCATCGAAACCGAAATCCCATCCACGCCCACGGAATAACTGCTATTGACAGCTTCATACCATTGGAATTGATCCCGGAACTGAAAGCCAGCTTGTGAAGCGTCATACCAAAACCACATCAAGATCGAGAAGAACAAAGGGACAATGCTGGCAATTAAGGTGAACCAGCGTACAAGCCTGGTTCTCTCCTTTGGAATGAGAAGCGTGATCAAGGCTGCCACGGCTGGCGAGAAAAGGATCAAAGATAGAAGATGTTCTCGAATGAATTCCATTTGCTCGTGCTCCGCTGCGAGCTTAGAAGTACATCATCAAGGCTGGAAAATCATCAAGTAGCCCAGTAAAAGACCCGTGAACAATAATCCAACGATTAAATACGCTTGAACCCTACCGCTTTGGATAACGCGCATCTCATGGCCAAACCGTTTCACCCCATCACTCATCCGATCCGCCAAACCGTTCACAATCGGTAAATCGATTGCATTGCGCAAGAAAGATCCCAGTCGCAAACTAGACCGTCCAACGGCGTGCAGGAAACCATCGATGAGGCCACGATCCACCCAACCTGAAACGAACGTCGTCGCAAACCAATAGGCAGGTCGTACAAATAAACGATCGTAAAGCTCATCGAAGTAGTACTTGTTCTTCAGCAGGCGATAAATGGAACCCAAGGGCTGCTTGAGAGGATCCGCTGCTCCAGCTTCAACCTTGCGATAGATGAGCCAGCCCGATAATAGGCCTCCCAGACCGACGACCAATGAGGTCAGCAGCGGGAGGGGATGGAAGGAAACCGCCTGTGGATGTTGGAGAAGACTGCCGCTCACAAATTCGTGAAACCAGTTTGGCACCATGCCCCCGAGTAGAGGAAAATCTTCCGGTATCCCAACCCACCCTGCAGCAACCGAAAACAACGCCAATAGAATCAGCGGGTAAGTCATCGTCCAAACCGATTCATGCGCCTGTTCTGCAGCAACGCTGCGCGCTTTCCCAAGAAAAGTGAGCGTAATTTGACGCATGGTATAAAAGGCGGTGAGCAGGGCGGCGATGGCAAGCACTACGAACACTGCCAAATGACCATGGGTGAACGCATCCGCCAGGATCTCATCCTTTGACCAGAAACCCGCGGTCAGGATCGGGAATCCGGAGAGTGCGAAGCCGCCGATGAGAAATGTCCAGAAAGTAACGGGCATTTTCGATCTTAACCCGCCCATGTTGAACATATCCTGAGGGTCCACATGTTCATTTGTATGTCGTACGCCATGCTCCATGCCGTGGATCACCGAGCCCGATCCCAGGAAGAGCAATGCCTTGAAGAATGCATGCGTGATGAGATGGAAAGCCGCTGCCACGTACGCCCCGATCCCGACGGCTGCCACCATGTATCCAAGCTGAGAGATGGTGGAATAGGCCAGGACGCGCTTGATGTCATTTTGGGTAAGTGCGATGGTCGCAGCAAAAAGGGCCGTGAACGCCCCAATGAAAGCGATGAACGTGAGAGTCGGTGTGAGCGCCTGCCCTTCATGCCAACCGGCGGTGAGCAGGGGGAAGAAACGCACCACCAGGTATACACCCGCGGAAACCATCGTGGCGGCGTGGATCATGGCCGATACAGGCGTCGGGCCTTCCATGGCGTCCGGCAACCAGACATGAAGAGGCCATTGAGCGGATTTCCCCACCGTGCCTAAGAAGAGCAAGAGTCCGATCAAGCCTGCTACAGATAACCCGAAGACGCCAGACGGGCTGGAAGCCAAAGTAGATAAAACCTGTTCGTTATAGAGGATCGCCCGATAATTAAGTGTCCCGGTGGCAGAGTAAAGATAGGCCAGGCCGAGCAACATGAAGACATCGCCCACGCGAGTGGTGATAAAGGCTTTGATCATCGCCTTGCGAGCGCTCTCCTTGCCATACCAGAAACCGATCAACAGGTATGAGCAAAGCCCCATGATCTCCCAGCCAATGAAGAGCAATAGCAAATTATCAGAGACTACCAAGACCAGCATGCCAAAGGCGAAGAGCGAGATGAAAGCAAAAAAGCGGGCATACATCGGCTCGATCCCGCCTGAATGCGGAGGCAGACCGGGACGGTCCTGTGGATCTCGCTCCTTACCGAAATTGTGATAGCCGACACTGTAAAGGAAAATCGCCAGGCAAGTCCATGCGACAAAGAATAAGCTCACCGCTCCAAATGGATCGATCAATATGCCGATATGCAAAACTCGGTCGCCAGTCGGGAGCCATGGGATGGAAGAGACGATCGGATGATGGCCCAGGTCTTCCGTTGTGATCGCCATCCAAAAAACAGCCATGGCCATTGCCCAGGAGATGGCCATGGCGCCGATGGCGATCGTGTGACTGAGACGGTTATTTCGATGGGTAAAGAGAACGATCAGTGCAAAGGCCAGAATCGGTGGTAGTGGGATGAGCCAAGTCAGCATCTCGGGTTGCATACGTTCTCCCTACCACTTCATCAAGTTGACATCATCGGCGACGACCGTCATCTTTCGACGGTAGATAGAGATGATCAGCGCCAGGCCGACGGCCGCTTCGGAGGCGGCCACTGCAAAAACAATAATGGCAAAGGCTTGTCCCGCGATTGCTCCTGGGGTGAGATAGCGCCAGAATGCCACCAAATTGATATTAACCGCATTGAGAATAAGTTCGATACCCATCAGAATGGCGATCGCGTTCCGTCGTGCGAGGACACCAAATAACCCAATACATAACAATAAGGCAGAGAGGATCAAATACCAGGACAAAGGGATCATTCCTCGCCCCCTCTCACCGTGGATTCCTTCGGCGGTCGGGCGACAACGATGGCGCCGATCAATGCCGCCAACAGCAGTACAGAGGCCACTTCAAAGGGGATTACATAGTGATTTACATCCACCAGAGTTCGTCCCAGTTCTTTGATATAACCATCCGCTGTGTTGGTCAGCTCGCCCGCTTCTGTCATCAGTTTTGGAACTTGACTAAACAGGATGAGCAATCCGCTAAAGAGAATCAGCGCAGCCAATGCAGCCCAAAGCCAGTTGCGGTTTAACGGACGCTGAGCGCTCCCCATGGCATCCCGCGTAAGCATCACCGTGACGATGATGAGGATCGCGATCGCATCGATATAAACCGCCACCTGGACAACTGCCAGGAAATTGGCTTCAAGCAGGACAAAGTTGACCGCCACACCCGCAAGCGTGAGGATCAACCATAAAGCGGCATGCACCAGGTTCGGACTGACGACCACCATCAAAGCCGAAATGACTGTGATCGCTGCAGTGATGAGAAAGACCAACTGATATCCTGTCATATTACCGTCGCTATTTCCACGGACTCATTTCCCCCCACTCGCCAGATGGGAGGAATCACTCAGCTTGGCAGATAAACTCTGGAATTGTTTATGCGCTGTTCGAGCATAAATTTTGATCGCAATGAGGGTTAAAACGAGAAGCAATCCATTGCCTGCCAGATGGACCAGGGTGCGCTGGAGACCTAACTCGGAGGCTGCTTTATCCACTAGCGCAGCAACGATGACAATCGCCAGACCCAGGGGGACAAATAGCTTCCAATTCAAGGCATTGAGTTGATCGATCCGAATGCGAGGGAAAGTCCCGCGAATCCAAATAACCACGAAGTACACCATTGCGGTCTTAACCATAAAGTAGAGAAAACCTAAGATGGGATAGGTCTCTGCCCAAGGCCCTTGCCACCCGCCTAAGAAGAGCGTCGTGGTCAGTGCGGAGATGGTAAATGCGTGTAGGAAATCGGCCACATAGAACATGCCAAAGGACAATCCCGAATATTCGATTTGAAACCCCGCCACCAGTTCCGACTCAGCCTCCAAAAGGTCGAATGGAGCACGTCCGACCTCTGCAATTGAACTGACGAAAAAGAGCAACGCCGCTAGAGGAGCCAATACTACGAACCACATCGACCGCTGTGCTTCCACGATCTTGATCATCCCCATCGAGCCTGCCAATAATGTAGGGACGAGCAGGGAGAGGATCATTGGCACAGCATAGGAGAGCAGCATGGCGACGGTGCGGAAGGCGCCCAGAAGAGCATATTTATTGTTTGAGGAGAGGCCTGCCATCAAGATCCCCAGCGTGCCCACCGAACCAATCGAGAGGATGTAGAGGACACCTACATTAATGTCAGTACCGAAGAGCGTGGGAGCGAAGGGAATGACCGCCCACAACGCCACCACCGACATCACCACAAGCAGAGGTGCAATCACGAAAATAACGCGATCAGCGCCCTGAGGGATGAGCACTTCTTTGGTAACCAGCTTGAGGAAATCGGCAATCGTTTGAAAAATTCCATAAGGACCCACCCGATTCGGACCAAGGCGATCCTGCATACGGGCGATGATCTTCCTCTCCAGCCAGATGGTAAGAAAGGTGAAGAAGAGCGCGATGGTCCCCATCACTGCCGCGCCCAGGAATTTTAATACCAGGGTGGTCAGTGTGGGGGCTAATCCCCATCCCAGGAGTAGCTCATGCAACCACTCAGCGATCAAACTGAAAGGATCACCCATGGTCAATTCGTTCCCTCATTGCGCAGAAAAAGAAATGGCTGGTGCGATTCACAGACATGAAATAATAACACTACCGCCTACGATTCAAATCCACTCGAGGGCGCCTCTGCGCCAAGCGTAAATCAGACCACCTGCTAAAATCAAGATGAAAAGCACCCCCTCTAAAACCATGTAAAAATTGAGTTGATCATAGGCAACAGCCCAAGGAAAAAGAAACACCGCTTCGATATCAAAAACGAGGAAGATCAAACCAAAGATGTAATACTGCCCCTTCAGTTGCACCCAAGTCTCCCCCACGGTTTCGATTCCGCATTCGTAGGTAGCTTGCTTGATTTTGTTCGGTTTATGAGGCGCCAAGAAACGATTGAGCCCAATCGCGATCCCTGGCAGGATGAAACCAATGATCAGCAAAAGCGCGATGAAGATCCATGGTTCTTGCATGCAGGCACCTGAGGAGTTGGGGTTCAAGCGAAAAAAGTTTATCATGATGAATAAGATACGTAAAGACCAAATGAGCAGGCTCACAATTGATCCCCCACATGTCTCTCCTCTCATACATCATCGTACATGGCATTGATAGGACATTTCAATCCACATTCTCGAGATCCAGAACAGTATCGCTCGTGATATGCTTAGGTGTGATGAGGCTCTTTATAGCATTCCTTTCCAAGAGGTCCCTCTGACACGTATTTTCTGTGTGTATAAAACACGAGAAAGGTGCCATTGAATAACCCTATTCGAGCCACTTATAGTCTTTATGCAAATCATTTTACGAGGAGAATATGAGCTACCGAGCAGCGAGCGAAGATATTGAACCCGATCATTATGTCGTCTGGCTTCTTGATTTGCCTGGATGTTTCAGTTCCGCGCCCACTTTCGAGCAGGCAATAACGCATGCTCCTGATCGAATTGCCGCTTATTTTGCATGGCTCTTTGATCATGATTCAAACTTGCCAGTCGTCTCAGGACCCTTCAAAGTAGAGTTGACTGAGACATTCCAGGCTCATCGGAGCGATGAGGATCCTGATTATTTGGTTAATGCCTTTTTCGAGGATGATAAAAGGCCTCTCAGATACTGGGATGTCGAGGCAGCAATTCGGTTACTGACATGGTCACATCAAGATCTGCATAAGCTCAGTGGGACATTATCACAAGAAGGACTTTATCAAATCTTCTCAGGTGAAGTTCATCGCACGATAGCGGGGATTCTTGAGCATATTGCTGCAGCAGAGAATTGGTACCTGAGTCAACTTGAGTTGGCATTGGATTGGTCATCACTCTCAGATGATCCACTCATGAAATTGGAGGCCGTTCGCACGCATACACAAGCACAAATGAGCAAATTAATTGACTTCGAGCGGACCACAATTCACTGTGGAGAAAAATGGTCTGCACGTAAAGTACTCAGACGAACCCTGTGGCACGAGCGCGATCATATACGGCATATAGAGAAATTGATTGGCATCTTAAGATGACGGTAAAACAGGAGATCAACCCTGCGAAGTACGGAGGGTGAATGATGCTCCTTAAAGTCGTTGGATAGCATGGAGATATCGGTTCTCCATTTTTCCGACAGTTTATTTTCTGGCTGGCCTTTCAACACGAAGCTTTGAAACCTGCCCCAAAATCTAAGTCGTTATGATCATTTCAGTTTCAATATCTGAGCCTTGAAATGAAACCGTTCTACCCAAAATCTTTTCTCCAGGAAAAATAGACCATGATCCTTTTCTTCATCACCATTGGACAATTTATACGCGCTATCTGGAATGGCCTTCGTGACCCGGAATTCCGCACGCTTCTACTGCTGATGATCATCATGCTTCTCACTGGTACATTTTTCTACTCAAAATTTGAGGGCTGGAATTTGTTGGACAGCCTTTATTTCAGCGTCGCAACATTGGCGACTGTCGGCTATGGAGATCTCGCCCCAACAAAACCGATATCGAAGCTTTTCACCATTTTCTATATCCTTGGTGGAATCGGTATCCTGGTCGGCTTTTTCAACATCTTGGCTCGAAATATACTCAAAGGCAACCGATCGAAAGTGCAACCCGAAATGCCCTCGGAAGACGATCTTGCATGATTCGTTACTACTCAGGCATAGATTCTAAAAGTCGGTCTGCAATCCAAACCTACCTTTCAAACGCAGATTTCCTACAAATTCGAACACTTGTTTCGCCAGAAAGAGCTTTAGGTTCTGCATCTACAAGCAAGGCAAAGCAGTTGCTATGATTCGTGTTTCATCCGTACCGGGGATTCATTCAATTCATTGCCAAATGATGAAAATAAACAACATCTACCATCGATTGCATCTATGATGCAGAAACACAGCAATGATGGTCCTGCCACGATCGGTTGAGGGTATATTCCATTTGATGTTGCATATTGCCGTGTTGAGGGAGACGGCGGTGTGGGACCATCCCAAAAGAGCAGTTCCTACATTTAAGAATAAAACTCTCGCCAATTCTAGTTCTGTCTGAAGCGTGTAAGGGCGAAGCATTCACTTTTGGTTGTTCCCAGCGGAACTAAATCAAATCAGCGAATGCTTCGCCCCTACCAGCCCTGGCAATATGAGTGCCAAAGATAGAATAAGGCTGATCTCTTAAGACAGCCCCGCACCTCCCCAAATCTGGCCGCGGGAGTACAAGATGCAATACCCTATGGAATGCACCCCCGGTTGACCCCCGAGTGCAGAATTGTAGAATCATATGTATAATGCCGCCCATGTTTCAAATCCGTTATGTTGGGTAGGAAATTATGTTCAGGAAAATGTCCACATCCATTCTTTTGTCGATCCTTTCGCTGTTGATACTGGGAGCCTGCCAGGCAGCCACTCCGCCCGCAACGAATACACCTGTAACTCAAGAATCCACAAAAAGCAGTCCGTGTGGGGATGGAATATGCCAAAGACCTGAGAATGTACAAAATTGTCCGAGTGATTGCATTGCTCCGACCAAGCCCACAGAAATCTCTTCTCCAAAGGCAACAAAGCCCGCTCCTACACAAGCGACCTCAAGAAATACTCCAGTTCTCTATTTGGGCATTATGCTGCATCTCGAAGGTTGGGATGATGATCGGGATCAAGAAAGGTTCGAGCAGCACGTTCGCCTCATCCGTGAGTACGCTAGCCTGTTCGAGACCTATGGAGGGAAATTAACCTTCGAAAGCAAAGAAGTCACCGATGGATCCATTCGCTGGGGGGATAACGTTTTGCTTGAGATGGAACAACGCGGCCATGGCATCGGCGTGCATGCCGATATCGGTGGCCAGAGCGATTATGACTGTAACTTATTTGTTGAAGATCTTCGACAAGAGCGGTTACAGCTCGAATCGTTGGGTGTAACCGTACGGCATGTCTCCGGCAATACCTCCCATTGTGACTGGGTGACTGCTACGGTTCAAGCGGGTTACCTCTTCACCACCGGTCTAGTCGCGTATAGCGTCATGTCGATGCCCATTGATCAACGTCCGCTCGAATATCGCGATTGCCAAACCCCTTCCAGGTGTCATCAGGTTTTCCCGCCCGACCTGGAGGATCGTATCCACCCCTGGCGGGCATCCAGTGGGAGCGACTGGTTGATCCATAATCCAGATGGCCAGTTGGTCATCCTGGCTTCTAGTCAGGGTTTAACTTGCATTGAAGAGGAGTTCACTCTCAATGATACAAGAGGTTGCACTTTTGCATCAGCGGACATTGATTACTTTATCCAAGAATTAGAAAAAGCGATTGCGCTCTCAGACCCAGATCAGGTTAACATTTTCTACCTCTCATGGAGTCTGGGGTCCCAGATCGATAAAGACCTGCTCGAGGAGTGGCTGGAGCGCCTCCAACCCTATGTTCTTTCAGGTCAGGTGGAATGGAAGACCTTGCCGGAGATGTACGATGCGTACATCCAATGGGAGCAGAGCCATTAAGTTACTGGCGTTATAGGTGATGACGATGCTCCCCTTACAAATGGGGATATAAGATAACATTACGGATTTGCTCCCGTCCTTCCGCCATCATCATCCATTGCCTGTCAGTCTCCCCTTCTCCGCGGATGGTATAATCCCGCTGTGATCCCCGAAATTTCACTGGCTCAGTGGGAGACTTTCCTCGCCAACCATCCGGAAGCTCACCTCTTGCAGACTTCCGCCTGGGGTGAACTCAAATCAGCATTTGGTTGGCGTGTTAGGCGTGTTCAAGAAGCAGATAGCGGTGCTCAGATTCTCTTCCGCTTTTTCCCTCTCGGTTTTTCCTTGGCCTATGTCCCCAAGGGACCTATAGGTCCCTGGCTGCCGACCCTGCTTCCCGCTCTGGATCAGATCTGTCGAGCCCAACGCGCTTTTGCTCTCAAGATCGAGCCTGACGAAGACGAAAATCCTGAGACCGCTCAAGTGCTTCGCCACCATGGTTTTCATCCAAGTCGCCATGTCATCCAGCCCAGACGCACCCTGGTTGTCGATCTACGTGGTACAGAGGAAGAGATCCTGGCGAAAATGCACCAGAAGACTAGATACAATATTCGCCTGGCTACGAGGAAAGATATCCGTATCCGCGCTTGGGAAGACCTTGACTCTTTCGGAGCGATGATGCTGGAGACCGCAAAACGAGATGGCTTCGGCGCGCATGCTGCTGCTTACTATAAAAAAGCCTATGAGCTTTACCGGCCACTGGGGAAGGCGGAACTGCTCGTCGCCGAGTTCGAAAAAGAACCGATAGCGGCATTGATGGTATTCGCCCAAGGTTGGCGTGCGTGGTATCTCTATGGTGCCTCTTCCAATAAAGAACGCAATCGCATGCCTACTTATCTCCTTCAATGGGAGGCCATGCGCTGGGCGCGTCAGCGAGGATGTACAGAATATGATTTATGGGGTATCCCGGATTATAAGTTCGAAACACTCGAAGAGGATTTTCCAGCAAAAGAGAGTGGTCTCTGGGGTGTGTATCGCTTCAAGCGAGGTTTTGGAGGCAGAATTGTCCGCTCCGTCGGGGCATGGGATCGGCCTTATCATCGATCGTTCTTCACGCTTTACCGCTGGGTCACCACGCTTCTAAGGGAGCGCTAAATGGATCTGTACCGTTCTAGTGTGGATAGCGCAATAGAATGGGATCGAATCCTGACTACGGAACTCGATGGGCATTTATTGCAGTCCTGGGAATGGGGCGATTTCAAAGAACGCCATGGCTGGAAAGCGGAGCATCTCCTCTGGAAGAACCGTCAGGGTCAGCCTCTTGCAGCGGCTCAAATCCTTGAGCGTCGCCTCGGCTCGCGTTTCGTTGTCCTCTATTGCCCAAGAGGTCCCCTCATCAATTGGAGGAATGAAGAACTCGTCTTACGGGTGATGTCGGACCTTAAGCAGGTCTCGCACGCTCGCGGTGCACTTTTCCTCAAGATTGACCCAGCCCTTGAAATCGACAACAGCCGAGGTGGGGATGAAAGCCACCCCTCCGGCTCGATCAGTACAAACGTATCAGAGAATCTCAAGCGTAATGGCTGGCGTGCTTCATCGGAACAAATCCAGTTCCGCAATACGATGCTCCTCGATCTACATCTCTCTGAAGAACAACTTCTGGGAGAAATGAAGCAGAAGACCCGCTACAACATCCGTCTCGCATCTCGCCAAGGAGTCCACATCCGTCTTGGAACCGGAGAGGACCTCGAACTGCTTTATAAAATGTACGCAGAAACCTCGATACGAGATGGTTTCGCCATTCGCGAGCTTGCCTACTATTTCGATGTCTGGGGAACCTTCCTTCAAAAACGGATGGTGCAGATCTTCGTCGCCGAGGTTGAGGATACGCCTATAGCCGGATTAATCCTTTTCCATTTTGGAAAAACCGCCTATTACATGTATGGCATGTCCAAGGTATCCCACCGTGAGAAAATGCCCAATTATCTCCTGCAATGGGAGGCAATCCGTTGGGCGAAAAACGCGGGTTGTGAAGTTTATGACTTTTGGGGCGCACCAGATCGTCAAAATCCACAGGATCCGATGTGGGGTGTATATCGCTTCAAAGCAGGGTTTGGCGCAAGGATGGTGCAAACGATCGGAGCCTGGGATTATGCTGCTCGACCTGTACTCTATTGGCTCTACAATGTTGTTCTCCCGCGCGTATGGTCTTTCATGCGCTTGCGAGGGCGCGCTCAAACACGTAGGGCGCTCGATTAATCTTCGGACATTGCGGAGTGCATCAGCTTGCTGATCCCCAATGGCAAGCCATTGAACTCCCGCCATTTCGCGGAGTGCATCAGCTTGCTGATCCCCAATGGCAAGCCATTGGACTCCCGCTATTTCGCGGAGTGCATCA
>CAYGXU010000018.1:25160-39567 GCA_964353875.1 uncultured Anaerolineaceae bacterium
TTGCTGATCCCCAATGGCAAGCCATTGGACTCCCGCTATTTCGCGGAGTGCATCAGCTTGCTGATCCCCAATGGCAAACTGTTGGACTCCATCTCGTCATGCCCCCATCCTCTAACGGCAAACCGTTGGCCCTCATCTCATCATAGCAACTACAAGGTCATTTCCCACCAATGGTCATCCCATCGATGCGGATTGTTGGTGCGCCATGTGCACCCATGAAAGGAATGAAACGCAGATCGTTTCCAACCGCGCTGATCTGCATCAACATCCGTTCCATCGAGGCCGCGATCGTAACTTCGTTGACTGGACAAGTTAATTCCCCATCTTCAATCCAAATGCCGCGCGCGGCAACTGAATAATCTCCGCTGATCGGGTTGATCCCGCCGGTTGTCATGGTGCTTTGCACGTACAAACCCTGATCTACTTCGGAAATGATCTCGTCAGGAGATTGCTGATCAGCTTCCAGGTAGAAATTTGTGCTTGTCAGACCGGGCGGATCCCGATGCGATCCTCGCGCTGCATTGCCTGTACTCTTGGCACCATCTTTTCGCGCCGAATAAGTATTATGGAGCACGTTCCGCAATGTACCAGCATCGACTACCTTCGTCTTTTGCCGGGGGATACCCTCACCATCAAATGGCGCTGATCTCATTCCTCGTATCATCCGACCGTGATCGATCAGCGTTACCTTCTTGGAACCAACTTCCATCCCTAATTTTCCCAAAAGAAAGGAACACCCTTTCTGCATCGCTTCAGCCGTTAATGCCAGAGACAGGAACAGGATGAATTCAGCTGCCGTAAAGGGCGAAAATACTACGATTGCCTCTTGAGAAGGTACAGGCCTGGCTCCGAGCAATTGCACCGCCTTCTTCGCTGCTTCATGACCAATTTCTTGCGGAATCAAATCCTCCATGAAAGTAGAAGCACGAACGCCCATGGCTGAGGTGGTTTCCTCTCCTTGACGAGCGATCGCATTGAGGTGAGCAGCGACCAAAGTATTTTTATAGGTCCCAGAAAATCCTTTTGAATTCAGCAGGGCGACATGGTTCTCCTGATCGAGATAGGTGCATCGATTGGTTGTTGCTACCCGTTTATCAAAGTCCAATGCAGCCTGTTCTGTCCGGATGGCAAAATTAATCTTCTCCTCGACCGGAGTTTCCTTGATCATTGGATCGAAAATCTCTAAATCCCCATCCGGGATCAGTTCAAGTTCGGGGAGTGCTCGATATTCATCCGCATCACTGACCTGCGCCAAATGGAAGGCTGATTTCCCCATCCGCTGGATATTGTCCTTGGCAAAATCGGAGGTATATGCATAGCCTTCACGGCCCTCAAGTAAAACGCGCACACCCAAACCCCTTTTTCCGGCCTGGGAGAGCATCTCTACTTTGCCACGGTTGACCTCAATATTCGTTTCGCGACCCACTTGAAGAAAAGCTTCGACCTCCGCTCCCAGAGCGGAAACCTGGGAGACAACCATCTCAGCTATTCGCATCTCCTCTTTTCCAATTTCCATTTATTCTCCATTCACTTTCTCGGTTCCACCGATAACCAGCTTGGGAACGCGAAGAGTCGGTTGGCCGACGCTTACTCGAACCCATTGTCCCTTACCGCATCTTCCGTGACCTTCATCCAGGGCAAAATCCGTCCCCACCATATCGATCTGGCGCAAGACCTGCGGACCGTTGCCGATGATGGTCGCACCACGAACGGGCGATGTTACTCGCCCATCCTCGATCATATAACCTTCGGTGACGGTAAAAACAAAATCACCGCGGGCTGTATCTGCCTGTCCTCCTCCCAGCCGTTTGACAAAAAGACCCCGCTTTACCGAACGAATAATCTCTTCCGGATCATGAGGTCCGCCAGCAAGATACGTATTGCTCATGCGGGGCAATGGCATATGACGGAAACTCTCCCGTCTTCCATTACCTGTCAATCCATGCCCTGCTCGACGTGCTTCGGCAATATCCCACATATATTCCCTTAGGATACCCTCTTCAATCAGCACCGTCTTCGAGGAAGGTGTGCCTTCATCGTCGAAACGATAGGAGCCTCGTCTGGCGGGGATGGTGCCATCATCGATGGCCGTGATCAAAGGGGAAGCCACTTGCTTGCCAACCAATCCATGATATGCCGAAGCGCCTTTGATGACGAAATCCGCTTCCATGGCATGCCCACAGGCTTCATGGAAGAGAACCCCGCCCCACCCGTTGGTGAGTACTACTGTCATCTCTCCTGCCGGTGCAGGGCGGGCATCCAGCATCTTCACCGCCGACTGGGCAACATCCACGACGAATGCAATTGGATCTTGAACATCCAACAACTCCAATCCAGATTGAGCCCCAAAAGAATCGTAGATCTGCTGTAAATGCCCATTCCTCTGTGCGGTTACTCCAATCCAAAACTCCAGGAAGGATCGGTCATCTTCAGCCCAAACTCCGTCGGAATTAAAAATCCATACCTTTCTGCGCGTTTCGCTCAATTCGATCGTCACTTGCTTTACAAATGGGTTGTAATTGCGCGCAGCCCGGTCCATTTGATGCAAGAGATCTACCTTGCTCTTGGCATCCATCATGTCAAACGGGCGTATAATCTTGAATTCTAAGGGGCTCCTCTGCTGAACTAAGCTTCCTATCGTTCTTGGCTTTGAAGTCAATTGCGCCGCTTGAGACGCGACCTCGGCTGCTTCCTTCAGCGCTCTCGGATTGAAATCATCTGTGTAAGCATAGGCAGCTAAGTCACCGTAAAAAACACGAACGCCTCCCCCCTGATCCTCTCCATCTATGGCTTGTTCAAGCTTGCCATCCTCCAGGCGGAGCGAGAATGTCTTCTGCTCTTCAAGGTATAGTTCAGCCAACTCAGCTCCGCGTCCCATGGCGGTGTCGAGAATTATATTTACATCCTCTATGGGTAACATTGTCTTTTCCCTTCTACCCTCCCTTTGGATTGAACCATGTAATTGATGCAATGGCGCGGTCGTCCACCAATCCCCCTCAATCGTTTTTCCAAGGCTCATCGATACAGACATAACAGACCATGTGAGAGAACTACATCAATCGAGACGGGTATAATGCCAGGTAAAGTATACTCGCATTCCGCAGGTACATCTGTAAGTTTTCCCTCGTCTGCAACATGGCAACTGAGATTCGCCTTTAGTTCTTTTCCATTGCTGGATTTCAAAGCTAAATTTCCCGTGAACCCGAGCCCACGAATTCGCTCCCGAAAGAGATTGGTTAGTTCATAGGCAATCCCCCTCAGCGTTATCAAATCCTCTTAAGTGACCAATCCTGATGTTTGATCGGAATTAAACTATAGATCTCAGATTTCAGAAGAATTTAGATGAGGACAAGCGGAGATAGAAGCAAAATAAGGCGAGCTCAATCCGATGCTCGAGGGGATTCTAAAAAGAGAAAACAGAAAAGGATCACAAAGAACGATTCATTCATATCTCGTATCAGCGAAGTCCCAGCACTTCGTAAACCTCCAACGGTCTTTCTTTCCCTTCAGCCTGGATGGGAGGGACGGCCTGGAGCATCACCCTGCTCTCGATAGCATCCGCCACACATTGACTGATAAGAATCTGACCGGGTCGAGCATTTTCCTGCAATCTTTTTGCCGTATTGACACTATCCCCAATGGCGGTGTACTCCAGCCGCTTTTCCGTCCCAATCAGGCCTAATAATGCTTCGCCTGAGTGGATTCCAATCCCGAAAAAAAGTCGGAACTGAGGTGGCATCTCCCGATGCAATTGAATTACATGATTCTGAATGGCCAGTGAGACTCGAATGGCGCGCAGGGCATGGTCAGTTTGAGGGATCGGTGCATTGAACCAAGCCATAACCGCATCCCCGAGAAATTTATCGATCGTACCTTCCTCATTGAGAATGGCATCCGCCACGATGGCCAGGTAGCGATTGAGCACACTCACCAGCGTCTCCGGATCGGTGACCTCACTGAAGGAAGTAAAACCTCGAATATCGGCGAAGATCGTCGTGATATTTGTTCGGCTGCCCCCTAACTGTAAACGTTCCGGGTTCAATTGGTCGATGACCGCCGGTGACACCATACGCTCAAAGAGACGCCGTTGCCCCTCCAATCGATGTTTCTCTGTCAGATCATCGAGGACAATCGCCACTCCTCGTGTTTTCTTATCCGCACTTTTCAATGGAGTGATGTTGAGGCTCAGATCCACAGTTCCCCGTGATTGCAGGTCAGTTTGGAACTCTAACCCGATGAAACGTTGATCTTGGAGTTTGGTCTCTGATATCTTCTCCGGTAGGCCGGCCGAGACCGGTAACAACATATCCCGTATCGAAGCGCCAAGAAGACAATTGGAGGGGAGGCCTAAGATCGCCTCTGCCGATTGGTTACAGAGTGTGATCTCATCGCTGATATTCGTAGTAATCACTCCACTAGCGATGGAGGCAAAGATATCCTCCATTAAGGTTTTTAATTCTGTGACTTCATCTAGGGTTTGTTGAACGGAAGCGAACAACATCGCATTCTCAAGTGCAACTGCTGCCTGATTGGCAAACGCTGATAATAATGAGCGTTCTCTCTCTGTAAAAAGACCCTCTCGGATGCGGTTATCAGCATAGATCACACCCGTAAGCTTCCCTTTAACTTTAAGAGGGACACATAAAATCGAGCGCAGGTTATAAGCAATTACACTATCTTGTGCACCGAACCTGGGATCTGCCGACGCGTTTGTGGTTAAGACCGCTTCGCCCTCCGAGAGTACGCGTTTGACGATGGTAGAACTGATGGTGTATTCTTCTGGCTCCAAGGACTCTTGTTCCCAATTACGTGCCACGACAATATCCATCTCGCCATGATCATCTGGCATCATGAGAAAAGCTCGCTGCGCCCCTGTCAGACGAATGATGGTATCCATGACTTGATTGAGGACTGTCTTCAGATCCAAAGAAGAGTTAATCGCTCGTCCAATGTCCACCAATGCTTCAAGGTTGCGACGTTCTAATTCAAATCCTTGTACCTGTTTCTCCAATTGACGCATGTGGTGGCTTAAATCAATCAGTCCATCCATTAGATTCGATGGCGGTTCAATACCCGCATGCAAAGCAGCCTCGCGATAGTTCGCGATGCCATGGCGGAGACCATCTAAAATACGATTTAGCTGCGATAATTGCTGATCAAGGTTTGTATTCAACACAGGATTGCTCAAGACACTTCCCCTCACTCATATTTTTTCAATCTTGTGTGGGATTATATGTCACTGTCGAAGACGGGACAATAGAACTTTTTCTATGAGGAAGGGAAGGAGCACGAAATTAAAATCGATCATCCCCTCACCACCCGCAATATCGGCTATTTTTAGAGATAAAATATCGCGGAGAAAAAACGAAGTAAGGATTTTATCTTACGTATTTGCTAATTCGCAGAATGTCCCATGAGATATTAATCAAGGGGATTATTTTCTTGGGATATCCCGACGAAGCATACGCGAAAGTGGCTGAGATGTCTCTGTCTGAATTTCCTCTTGTCGCCTTCCATGAACGAACGGATCAATTTTCAGCTTGATCCATTCGAACCAGAGGTGCGGGCGTAATTCGCGCCAGGAACTCCGCACATCCTCTTCGGATACAGAGATTCTGCCAAAACGTTCTGCCGTGTACGAATGAACAATTTTCCAGACTGGTTTCTCAACAAGAGGATAGATGGAGAGAAAGGCTGTTGCCCTCTCATCCGGTGTCTGTCCAACATTAAGGGATAGATCTAGACGATGCAACCACAAATTTAAGCGAGCATAGATTTTTCCAATAGGAGTGAGCTCCTGCAGCCGAAATTTGATCAATCGTGGGGGAGGTTTAACTCCAATACGCTCCAAACCCATACTGACCCGCACCATCGTCGTCGCCCGCGCAATAGGATCGATATATAACCAAATGAATACAAGCAGAGCTACCATACCGAACACGGACGCGAGGATCAAGATGAGCCGCCTCCGAGCAGCTCCGAGCTCCAAATCCTCGCCATCAGCCCCCAAAAGATCCTCTAATTGACCATTGCCCAAACCTTCATCGAGCATGCCTTCGTCGAACTCTGGAATATCGACTTCGCCCGGTCTCGATCCTCCCCCTTCCCTGCGTTCTGGTCGAATGAGTGCAGGCTGGCTTGAAGTAGGCTCAAACTCAACCCAACCATATCCTGGGAAAAATACCTCAGGCCAGGCATGAGCATCCCCACCCCGAACACTGTATGTTCTATCCACCGGCTCATAATCACCCGCAGCAAAACCCACCACCATCCGCGCCGGGATCCCAATGATCCTTAATAGCATCACCTCAGTGCTGGCATACCAATTGCAGAATCCGATTCTATAATCAAAAAGAAACCAATCAATTTTTTCTACATCATTAGGAGGGGATTCCGTCACGCGTGCATATTGGATATTTCGACGCAACCATGTCGTAATGGCGGCGGCTTTGTCATATGGATTATCGAAGTTTTCCGTAATCTTCAGGACCAGATCCCTTGTCCGTTCGGTGATTTCATCAGGTACTTGCAGATAATGCTTTATCACCCACTCAGGGTAATCCTCACCAGCTTCTTGAAGATCGTCTACGGTAGGGATGGCGATCGACCCGCGTGATTGATAGGTTTCACCACTGAATACTGCCCCTTTGGATTGAATCATGAGAGGATCAACTTGCTCTGCCGAGATGGGAAAGATTTCTACTTCACCAGTGCGGTTTACCCATAATGGATCTGAAGGGGTACTCAATTGCAGGATAACAGGTAATTTAGGATTGACGGTGACTTCAATGACATCCCTGGCTTTGTATTCAGGGATCTCCAGATCCCCCTCGTCAGGGAAAAAATCAATTTTTTCGCCGATATCCACATACCAATTCCCATCCAAATAAAGATTGTAAACCCTCGTAAGCCAATAATACCGCCCCGTTCCTTTGGGCTTCCGCTTAGCAAAGACCTCCATCACAAGCACATCAGAGGGTTCCACACCGGCTTCCAACGCGAGCTTGCTGCCGAAATAATCAGAGGCAATTACACCGGATGTCCTCAGGCCGCTGAAAGCATCACCTATTCGACTGCGTATACGGCTAAGTGGCTGGGTGATTTTTTCCCATACGTCTGCAGCTTTTTCAGATTCCGCAAAAGCAGGACCGCCCCAGGCAACAATAACAAGCAAAACAGCCACAACAATCCCCGCTCGACTGAAGTAGAAACTGAAGCTCTCAGGGATCTGTGCACGAATCTCATGCCACTTTAATTGTTTGCGCCATAATACAAGTCGGGATGCAAAAACCAGTATCAGAAGGACATAGATGATTAAATACCCCTCCAGCTTGGTTCGGCCTATATAAACAATCTCATTAAACAGCAAGGCAATGCCGGGCGGTAATACAGCCGCCCAAAAACCATCCTTGCGTATGATGGTCCATGCCCCAAAACTGCCCATCGCCCAATACAATAACGCTAAAAATAGGACGAACATGATTGGATCCTGATTGGGCTCCCCTTTGAAGATTCTCAAGAAGAAAACGCCCAACCGTCCAAAGATGGAGAATATTCGATCCCGCCAAATCAAGGCTGGATCGAGGATTCTGCCTATCTCCCATCCAACGGTAAAAATCCCATAGATCGTACTAAAAAGAATCGCCAATCGAGGAGAGAAGGTGCTCCTTGCTAGGACCAACCCTGCCAGAGCGCCAAGCAAACCAACCGCGGCCAATAGATCTAAATCATCAGCCCAATCAGCTGCCTTAATCCCGAATCCTGATATCATCACCAAAATAATGAATAGCACTATGCCAACGGGATCAACAGGAGCTCTCTCAACCTTGCGTATCATAAAGAATCTGCCTCAACAACTAGATGGATAAAATAAAATCTAGCATCGTGCTTTTCTTTAACTAGTTTACCTCATTCATATCTCAATTGGTTCAATTGGCAATTTGTAGGCCTCGTTCCCGTCGTACTTCAATTGAGACCTATCTTACAAAGGATTGAAATACGAAACCGCTGCTGACGAAATATCTTGCCCATGAGGTTGAATGCTGCTATCATCCATCCAACAATGTCCATGAGCGCCTTCTCAAATATTACTCCGTCGAAATGGCGATTATATGCCATCTTGATTGCGATCATGCTGGCTACCCTCCCATGTTATTGTGCAGGGATTGCAGTTATCGGTCGAGCGCCTGCACGTCAAACAGGCACACCTACACCCACATTAGAACGACCTATGGCCAGTGCAACTTCGTCCCCAACCGGAGTAATCGCCCTCTCGCCAACGCCATCAGAGACCCCAACCACGACGCCTACCCGATTCGTCCCTGCCTCTCCCACATCCACTTCCACCAGCGAACCCACATTCACACCAACCGAAACCCCCATCCCATCCTTGACTCCAACGCTCACCCCTTCTCCTACCATGAGCCTCACTCCCAGTCTTACGCCATCGCCGCTTCCCAGCTCAACACCGACTTTTACACCGTTGCCCAGTGATACAACGCAACCACCAGGATGAATCCCGAATCCATTTCTCAAGAATATTTTTTTCCCTGAGGAGTCCTTCGGCTTCGTTCAAGAGCAACTTTATTTCGACGTATCCCTGAGACAACACCCAGCAATCGATCATCACAGGGTTTTATAGTTTCATTTAATTTAAACCCTGAAACACTGCTTTGATGAAAGCGGGGCGCATTTTTTCGACAGTTATCGGTTGGAAAGATTTTATAAAACCGAGGTAAGGTCAGGTGGAGGTGTTTCGCGGATCATACTCCCCGGAACACGTTCGCTTAGAAGTCCGACCAGTGCTTGTGCATCGCCTTCAGATGCCAAACGAACTAATTCACCCAGGGTAGCCTGCAACTGCTCACCTTCTAAAAGCAGGTCCTCTTCCATGTAGAAGATGTCCGGATGTTCTGTCGGCAAGTATTCCTTTCCATCTTCCATGAGGGTTTCGCTAAGTTTCTCACCCGGTCGGATGCCCGTAAAAACAATGTCAATGTCCTCACCAGGTTCTAATCCAGAAAGCCGGATTAAATCTTCTGCCAGGTTCAATATCCGGATTTGCTCACCCATACTGAGGATATACAATTCTCCACCATGACCCATGGCAGAAGCTTGAAGGACCAGATGGACTGCTTCGGGGATGGTCATGAAGAAGCGCTTCATCTCCGGATCGGTGACGGTAACCGGCCCTCCACGGGTAATTTGCCGCTTGAAGAGGGGGACAATACTCCCACGACTGCCAAGGACATTCCCAAAGCGTACGACTACAAAAGGTCTGCCACTTCGATAGGCAGCGTCGCGCACAACGATCTCCGCCATGTGCTTTGTCGCTCCATAAATACTCGTGGGTTGGACTGCCTTATCCGTCGAGATTAAAACCAATCTTTCAGTCTCCCATGCCAATGCCGCTTCAACCACATTTTGAGTACCAATAATATTATTGGTGATTGCTTCCTCGACATTCACTTCCATTAAGGGCACATGTTTATGCGCCGCAGCATGAAAGATCAACTCCGGTCGGAACTGTTCAAATACAGAGGAAATCCGATCCCCATCGCGCACATCGGCGATGATGGGGATGATAGGCAGACCAGAAAAATCTTCAGTGAGTTCCAGTATGGCTTCAAAGATGCTGTTCTCACCGTGACCGAGCATTCCCAATTGAGCCGGTCGCCAACGAGCAATCTGGCGGCATAGTTCTAGTCCGATGGAACCGCCGGCGCCTGTGACCATGACGCGTTTCCCGGTCAGCGTTTCGCCGATCAACTCCTCATTGATGCGCGCTGGTTCACGTCGAAGCAGGTCGGCAATGTCTACCTCACGCAAACGATTCACGCTGACCGTTCCGCCAATCAACTCATAAATCCCGGGCATCGTTCGGAAGGGGATCCGTCGAATACGACAAATATCGGTTACCAAACGTACTATTCGACCTGGGGCCGTGGGAATGGCGATAACCACCTCATGCGCTTTATAACGATCGACTACAGAGTCGAGCTCAGTGAGCGAGCCGGCAACTGAAACCCCGTGGATCTCTTTGCCGCGCTTCTCCGGGTCATCATCGACAAAAGCGACCGGTAGGAGATGCAGCTGAGGATTACGCTGCATCTCTCGCAAGACAAGAACACCCGCATCCCCCGCACCTACCACAACCACCCGCCGTCCACCGGCGAAACCGTCGGATTTCTGATTGACTTGACCAGATTCGGCTAGTAACCGTACAGTCAATCTCAATCCCCCAATACTCAATACAGAGAGGAGCCAATCGATACCGATTACCATTCGTGGGAATTTCTGTGGAACCAGGCCGCTAACAATCGCCAGAATGACAAATAGGGTCACAACCACAGAAGCGCACGCCGTGGCAGTTGCGATGAGAAGCAATTCACGCGTGCTTGCATATACCCAGTAGCGACGATAAAGACCAAAGAGATAGTAAACGATCGGCTTAACGATCAAAGCGATTACCAACATCGTCAACGCAATCGGGAGATAATCGATAAAGAGCGCGCCTAATTCTAAACGTAACGCGAAACTCGCCAGAACTGAAGTGGAGATAAGGAGCAGGTCCCCCAGTAGGATGAATCTGTTCCGAAAGTGAAATAAAGGTCTTACCACCCGGCAATCTTCCTCTCGGCTTTTAACCATTGTACAGTGAGTTGCAAGCCTCGTTCCAATATGATTTCCGGACGATAACCCAACGTTCGTTCAGCTAGCTGTTGGATTGCCAAAGAATGTCGAACATCACCGGGTCTTGGGGGACCAAAAACGGGGTGTAAATCACCCGGGATTATACCCCTTAATTGATCCCATAACTCTAAAATACTCACCGATCCAAAACCGGCGATATTATACACTCCGCCAGAACCGTTTGGGGTCTGTGCAGCCATTAGGTTAGCCTTTATCACATCCTCCACATAGACGAAATCCCGCGTTTGCAGACCATCGCCGTCGATTGTCACGGGTTTATCCGAGAGCAAAGCCTCAATAAAAATCGGAATGACGGCCGCATAGGGCGAATTGGGTGACTGACGAGGTCCATAAACATTGAAATAACGTAGACAGACCGTAGACAGTCCATCGGTCTGATTGAAAACCCTCGCCAATCCCTCCATGGCCAGCTTAGAACTTGCATAGAGCGAGCCTGGATTGGGCCTCACCTCCTCGCTTACTGGTCCTTCCGCATCTCCATATACGGCACAAGAAGATGAGAGCACCACCCTTCGTACACCAGCAGCGCGAGCTGCCAGGAGGACAGATAGCGATCCGATCACATTGACTTCATAACAGCGAATGGGATCCACCATCGACTCAGGCACAGAAACGAACGCTCCCAAATGGAAAACCAGTTCCACGCCCTCCATCACATGCTGGACCAATTCCCGATTGCAGATGTCTCCGACGACCAGATCGGCAGCTATCGCATGCAGGTTAGACTCCCTCCCACTTGAGAGGTCGTCTAATATACGCACATGGTATCCCTGGTCTACGAGAGAACGAACCAGATGTGAACCGATAAAGCCTGCTCCGCCGGTAACAAGCGCGATAGGCATGTCACACCCCTTTAAAACCGATTATTTCGCCGATGCTTCTCACAATGATCCATAAATCCAATAAAAGACCGCGATGTTTAATATAGTAGAGGTCAAATTCAAGTTTCGCTGCGGATCCCTCAACAGAACCTCCCTTCCCATAATTAACTTGGGCCCAACCACCAATGCCAGGCTTTGCCAATAAACGAGCCCGGTAGAACGGAATTTGCTCCTCCAACTCCGCCACCAACTCCGGTCGTTCCGGACGTGGACCGACGAGGCTCATATCTCCGAGGAGGACATTAATGAACTGTGGAAACTCATCAATATGCATTTTGCGCAGCACACGCCCTAGTCGCGTCATCCTCGGATCGTCTCTATGACTCCAAATCGGAATCCCGTCTGCCTCTGCATCCTGCAACATTGTCCTGAACTTAAATATTCGATAGACCTTTCCGCCTTTCCCCATGCGTGTCTGAGAGAAGAGGATTGGACGCCCGCTCTCGGTTAGGATCGCAACAGCGACCCAGGGAAAGACAACTGCCAAGAAAAGAAGCCCAACTAGCGCCCCAGCAAGATCGACAAGACGCTTCATGATCGTATAGATACTGCTCACCCGCACCTCATCGACAAAGGATCGCAACAGCCAATCCGACTCGAGATGTTGAATGGGAACTTTCCCCAGCAACTCCTCATAAAGCACGGGCATACGAATAATCTCAACCCACCTCTCTTGAGCGTCTAATAGCGCCTGGAACATGGCGCCATTCATCGTCCCCGTAATGGCAACGATGATATCCGAAACCTGCCTCTCCTGGATTAAATCATCCAACCTGGCGCAATCGCCAAGCACTTCAGCCCCGTCAATTTCCGCCCCATGTTTAATTGGATCATCATCGATAAAACCAACCACATAAAAAGGCGACGGATTTAGTTCATGAATCACTTTGAGTATTTCTTTGCCACTCTGACCCGCTCCAACAATGAGTACTCTACGCATAAAAGCGGGACCGGTGAAAATTCGGAGGTAGACCAATCGCCAAGTTAGCGTCAATGCGACCGTAAAAACTAAGAAGTAAAGCGGTCCACGTCTCGGCAAAGAGCCAGCTTCCGTTCGAAAGAAGTAGACGCCTAAATAGAGAAGCGCTCCAACCATCGCTGCCAAAAAGATGCCTCGCACGGTCACACTCCACGAGGCTGCACGTCGAAGATCATACAGGTTAATCATCAATATCGGCCAGATGGCCGGCATCAAGACAAACCACCCGGCGCGAACGCGCACAAACTCCTCGGTCAGAGCCAGGTAATCGAATCTTGACCATAACGCCAGGGCAGCCATGGTTGCGATGATGGCGGACATAAGATCACCGACGATTAGCAGCATCCTCCTCTCGGCTGTCCGCATCTGCCAGCGCAATTCTCGGACACTATCTTGAGCCACATCGCCTCCGGGTAAAATTGGAAAGGATGGACCAAAGAAATGCCCCTCCCCAAGTGAAGTGCATAATCCATAGGGCGCAGGGGAATCCGATGATCAGACCTGGATCCTTCCGACGAATCGCTTCAATCATACCAGCAATGAAAGTCACTAGAAAATAGGCTCCTATATAGAGAGCAAGCAAGATACGAGCCAATGAGAACCATATAGCTGTAAGGACCAGGGTAAAAAATAACAGAACAAACATTGGGGGAAGGGCCTGCCGCCAGCGAATCGAGGTGGGATTGTGGATCACCATGACCGCTTTCCAATATCCATAACGAAGGTATTGTTTGGCGAGAGATCCCAGGTCCCCTCGGGCATAATAAATGGATCGGATCGCCGGATCGAACCAAATCACTCCCCCCGCCTTACGAATGCGGTGATTGTATTCGTAATCTTCATTGGTCAGGAGCGACTCGTCAAAGCGTCCTACTCTTTCGATCCAATCTCTCCGAAATGCACCGAAGGGGACTGTCGTGACCTCACCCGGGCGCCCGCTGTAACGATAACGAGCATCTCCTGCCCCTAATAGATGGGAAGCCGCAACTGCAATCGCCCTGGCAATCCAGCTTTGATTGGATGGCACGATTTCCCACGCCCCACCAACATTCGCCGCTCCTGTCCTTTCCAGAACTTCAAGACAGCGCGTAATGTATTCCGGATAAGGAATCGAGTGCGCATCCAAACGGACTATCACTTCCCCCCGGCCATGATCCAAGGCTGTATTGATCGCTGCCGGGATGATTCTCTTAGGATTATCGATCAATCGTACCGTAAGTTCAGGATGCGCCTCCGCAAAATTCTGGATAACCTCTCTGGTTCGGTCGGTCGAAAGACCATCAGCAATGATCACTTCGAGATCGTTGAGGGGGAAAGTTTGACCCACGATCGCTTCAAGCAAGGACGCTATCGTGGCTTCCTCGTTGTAGCATGGCACGATAACAGAGACCCGTGGTTTCATGGTTCTGTCTCCAATTTTTCCACCATTGGTCTCGATATCAAGCTCGCCGTTAGGAGTCCAGGCATCATCCACAACTGCGGCAAGGCAAAAGCATCCAGGTTATAACCCTCAAAGAATAAAATAATAAGAGCCATCCCCCCTACCATTCCAATTAACGATTGTAATCTATTTTTGGTTCTCATTTAAAAAGAGTGTTCCAGCAGCCATAAGGGTCTTTCGATTTTAGCAGGATCGTGACAATCATCGTTTTCCCCGATTTAAAGTCTGCCCGAATATTTCGGCAACTCATCCTTCTTGCCGAAATGACCTTCTAAAGTCGGATTTCTCTAGCAAAGATTTCTGCTCAGCAACATCATATTTATTCCGATTCGCCTATGACCCCCCTCTTATCCCCCCATTTGCGCCTTGTGGACTCAGCCTAATCATGGGTGT
>CAYGXU010000019.1:0-2780 GCA_964353875.1 uncultured Anaerolineaceae bacterium
AGGCGACATGACCGAACCAGCTAAGAGATAAACGAGAAGGTCGACGGGGCTGTCCCAAAAGGGCAGCCCCTCTACCCACCCCTGCCTGGGCTCGTTTCCTGGAGGCTGCCCAGACCACTCATGTCCCTCCCTCTTGATTCATCTCCCAAATTAATCGCATCCCCTCCAGAGTGAGCCATGGGGCAACAACTTGGATCACTTTTGTCTCCGCCGCGATCAGGTCCACCAGGCCGCCGGTGCCGATCACCTTCATCTCCGATCCGAGCTCCTCTCGAAAGCGTGCTACCATCCCCTCCACCAATCCCACGTAACCGAAGATCAAGCCGGATTGAATCGCGCGAACCGTATTGCTCCCAATGGCTGAGGGCGGCTTGATCAACTCCACACGTGGCAGTTTGGCGGTGCGTTGGAAGAGTGCATCCGCCGCGATCCCTATCCCCGGCGCGATGGCGCCTCCCAGATATTCGCCATCGGATGAGATGGCATCGAAGGTGGTCGCAGTCCCGAAATCGACCACACAGGCTGGCGTGGCATACAGACGCACCACCGCAACCGCATCCGCAACCCGATCCGCGCCTAAAGAGTATTTGGGATCCTCATAGCGGATCCGTAGTCCTGTGCGCACACCCGCATCCACCACAAACGGATCTTGCTGCAAATATTTCTCACAGGCTTGAGAGAACGTCCTTGTGAGTGGCGGCACAACCGAGGCCAAGGCGACGGCATGGATGTCTTTGATCGCGCATCCGGCTTGAGTGAGAAGACCTAATAATTGTAGGCCATATTCGTCCGGCATGCGCTCATGATCCGTTGCCAGTCGCCAGGCCGATACCAATTCTTCATGGCGGTATAACCCGAGGGTGATGTTTGTATTTCCGATATCAATCGCTAAAAGCATTTCTCACCTCCTGCCTCAGTGTCCTAAGGGATGGCAGGTCATCCGTATTGACCTCTGGTCGTAATTGAACGCTGCAAACCGCATCATTGGATTGCCGTAACGGCCTCTCTCTCGATGCTTACCATCAGAAGACGATCTCCCACCTGAGGTGTCTACTCCCCTATTAGCATGTTATCGATCAGCCGTGTCTTTCCAACGCTAACCGCCATCGAGAGCAAGGCCTTCTCGACCGGCCCCTTCAACTCCTGCAACGATTCCATGTCCGCCACTGAAACATATTGCTCCTGCGCCAAGGGCTCTTCTCGGATGATGTCGGACATCCGTTCACGAAGCACTCCCGCTTCCCTCTCCCCGTTGGCAAAAGCATCCCGCGCTGAGCACAGCGCTCGAAAGAGGGCCGTGGCTGCCCGACGCTCATCAATATTCAAGTAAGTATTGCGACTGGACATGGCCAATCCATCCGCTTCACGCACAGTAGGGCAGACTACGACCTCTACCGGGAAATTCAAGTCCTGCACCATGCGCCGGATGACAAGAGACTGCTGTGCATCTTTCTGGCCAAAATAGGCCTTATCAGGTAGAAACATATTGAACAATTTCGAGACCACTGTGGCAACCCCACGAAAATGGCCTGGACGTTGTGCTCCTTCCAGTCCTTGACTCAATCCTTCAACCGTCACCCATGTCTGACAATTCTCCGGGTATACCTCCTCTGCCGTTGGGACCCAAACCAAATCCACTCCCTCCACTCTCAACAATGCCAAATCCCGTTCCAAATCCCGAGGATAGGCTTCAAGATCCTCGTGTGGGCCGAATTGCGTGGGATTGACGAAAATGCTGACTCCCACGCTTGCACACTCGGCTCTCGCATGTCGAACCAGGGAAAGATGACCCTCATGCAGGAAGCCCATGGTAGGCACAAGCCCAAATGGATTGGTCATGGCCGCACGGTGCTGGCGGACCTCAATGACCCTCGTTACAACTTGCATCTATCCACTTCCTTCTGCGCCTCAACCAACGCTCGAATCAAGCGCCAGAAAGTCCTATTAACCGGAGTGGGCACATCCAATCGCTGACCCTCCTGGACGATGGCGCCGCAAATGGCATCAATCTCGGTCGGAGCCGCGCGCATTCGATCTTGAAGCATCGAAGAGAGATTGCGCGCCGTGGCACATGCGACTTCGGCCACTCGCTTCCCTGCGCTTTCATAAGGCAGTCGAATGCCTTTCGCTCGAGCCACCGCCGCAGCTTCCTCAGCAGCCATACACATTAGCTCAAATGCATCCGGCAGATCGAGCAAATGACCATTGGGCACGCTCAAGATGGCGGTGAGTGGATTAATCCCGGCGTTGATCGCCAGCTTGCCCCATAGCAGGCTGTCAATGTCATTTACCTCTTCAATGACAAAACCCGCTTTGCGGAGCACGAGGATCAGGAGATTGAGTCCTGGATGCGGGACGATGTAGGTCGGCCCATCACCCCCCAATCGCACGTATCCGGGACCTCGCAACGTCGCTCCGCTGCTCGTTACTCCCAGCGCAGCCCGTTCCGGTCCCAGCTTCTCCTGTAAAACATCCAAATTGCCAAGCCCATTCTGCAATGTCAGAGCGATTCCATCTGGGGCAAGACAGGCCTTGAGTTGTTCCGCAGCGCGTTCTGTCTGCCAGGACTTGACCAGCACCAATGCGTGCCTGGCCCCGGTGCAATCTTCAGGATCGGAGGTGGCCTTCACCCGGTAAGAAGCCTCCTTCCGGTCCACCTCCTGCAATCGCACGCCGCTTTCCTTGAGCGCTCGAAGGCCCTCTTCCCAAGTTCCTAACAGGATTACTTCTGCATGGGGAGCAAGACGAGCAGCAAACAGGCACGCCATGGCGCCTGTGCC
>CAYGXU010000019.1:2880-38460 GCA_964353875.1 uncultured Anaerolineaceae bacterium
GAATGCAGGTTGGCGTACTGCTTCACAAAGCGCGGCGTGAACCGGTCGAACAGGCCCAATAAATCATGAGTGACCAACACCTGACCATCGCAACCCGATCCTGCCCCGATCCCAACGGTAGGGATCTCTAGTTTCTCGGAAATGAACTTGGCCAAACGAGTTGGAATGGTTTCCAGAACGATCGAGAAGCAACCCGCCTGCTGCAGGAGCAAGGCATCCTCCAGCAGGCGTTTCGCCGCCTCAGCCGATTTCCCCTGAGCGCGAAATCCACCGAGTTGATGCACGGATTGGGGAGTGAGACCCAGATGCCCCATGACAGGGATCCCGGCGCCAACGATCGCTTCAACTGCCTCTTTCCGCTCGCGACCGCCCTCCAATTTCACGGCATCCATACCGGCCTCTTGTAGAAAACGACCCGCATTACGCACCGCATCCCCTACCGAGGCCTGATAGGACATGAACGGCATGTCACCGACCAAGAGGGGATATTTAGCCCCTCGTGAAACCGCTCGGCAATGATGGAGCATATCCTCCATCGTTACCGGCAGAGTGGTTTCATAACCTAGGATGACCATGCCGAGCGAATCGCCCACCAGGATCGCATCGATCCCGGCTCGGTCGATGGCGAGTGCGGTGGCATAATCATAGGCAGTCAGCATGGTGATGATCTCACCATGCTTCTTCTTGCTTCGCAAGGTATGCGTGGTGACTTTCTTTCGGTCTGTTTTGGATGAGGTTGCAGACACGGCTTTCTCCTCCTTCGAGTGAGATGCCAAGAGGCAAAAGAAAAAGACCCGCCGAAATTAAAGGGCGGGACGGCAAAAGAACTTGCCGTCTCAGTCGATGCCCGATCTAAGCGGCAGGCCTATTATAGCAGAGATCAGGACAAACGACAGTTGGCGAGAAACGGATGCCTTGTGATCCGAGTTTATCCAGAGCCGATCTTTATAGGCTTTTCTTATCGGTTGGCATTGCCGGCGCCGAATTCATTCCCACATTAAACCTTAATGGTTTCTGCCCCCCACAAACCCTATCTCCGGTCATCCGGATTACAATTACTCCTATGAGCACTTCCACGCCCGTCACCCATGTTCTCGATCACCTGGGGATCCCCTATCAAATCCATATTCACAAACACCCGCCAAAATCAATAGAGATCGCAGCCCGAGAACGAGGGCTCGACCCCTGTCAAATCATCCGTTCCCTGCTTTTTCGGATGGAGGGGGATCAATACGTGCTGGTTCTCATAGCGGCCGGATCTCGAGTGCGCTGGTCAAAACTGCGTCGATATTTAAACATCTCCCGCGTATCGACTGCCACTGCCGAAGAAGTCCTCCAGGCTACGGGTTACGAACCGGGCGCGGTCTCCCCTTTTGGACTCCCCACTCCCATTCGGATCCTCGCTGATCGAAGCCTCCTTGATCATGCAGTCCTCTCCATTGGCGCCGGAATTCCCAATGCGGGTGTCATCCTGGCACGCGACGACCTGATCAGGGTTTTGGACTTAGAGATCGGCGACTTTGGCTAGACAATGAAGGAATATGGTCTTGCATTCCACAACTTAGGCCAAGGATTCACTTTCAATGTCTATATGCCGGGAGAGAACGAGCGGTGGAATGTTATGGAAGCCACTGAGGTTGATAGCCATCCATAAAAAAGTGCCTGATCGCATTTTGATCGAAATCGTACAGCCAGATCTCCAATGGCTGTAAAAGGTCAGTTTGATTGCTGCGCACGAATGCCAGATGTTTTGAATCGTGGCTCCAGGTCAGATTGAAATGACTGAACTCGGGTTCATCCGTGATCTGTTGGGCATCTGTGCCGTCTGTCCGCATCAACCACACCTGTCTGCCCGGCGTCCATTGCTCTTTCTCCAGATGCTTACGTGTAAAGGCGATCCATTGGCCATTCGGTGAGAATGCCGGAGAGGCATCCTCGATAAACCCGAAATCCCCTCTGCTTAGGTCAGATACGAGTCCGGTACTCACATCAATTTGAAATAGGTGGCTGTAATAGAGCGAAAATTCATCGCCTGTCACCTTATTCCTTTCGTAGGTTGCATCGGCGATGACCAGATCCGGAAACACCAAAAATTCACCTGCTGGTGACCAGGCGCCCATAACACCCAGTTCACTTGGAACAGAATAAGCTTCCTCAAAAACCAAATCATTGCGATGCCGAAGGAGGATAATTTCCTTCGATGTATTATCAGAGTACGCCAAATAACCGCTCGATGACCAGGTAGGACTTTCGCATGCATGCCCGCCTTTGCTAACCAAGGCTGGTTCGCCGTCTTCCCCTATCGGGGCAACCCATATCTGCGCTGATCCAACCAGGCTTTTTCCTCCCGTACTCTGCTCGAGCGGTGCAAGCTCATAGGCCAAAAATTGAAGATCAGGGGATGGATGAGGTCGTTGGCAAATATACCCCTGCGGACAGGCCAGGAGCAGGCGGTCTTCCATAGACACAAGATCAAGCAACCTTAAGTCCGAACTGCGATCTTCCCGCAAAGCGGTGTATATGATGCTGGCTCCGTCGAGGCTGATCGAATAATCCAGAACACCATATGTTGTTTCGGTCAGGATCTGCTCTTGATCATCTTGGACGCCCCGCGCATGAAGTTCGACCTTGCCTTGAGCCTCTGCTAAATAGAGCAATCGCGGAAGGCCAATGCCAAATGACCAGCAACTCTTTTTTATCAGGGGTAGGAAGTAAATGGATCGCGCCCCGGCCTCAAGACATACGGTCACTGTCTCCCCCTTTGGCCATTTGTCTTCAGGGACGAAATTCAAGGATTGTCCTGCCCATTGAAATTGTCCCGCGATTTCCGGTTGGATGGTTAATCTTGCTTCAACCGAGGTTTTGTCCATCGGGAGGTTAAAGGTGAGGTAAATTCCAGCCGTAGAGGGGATGGAGGTTGAATCAGGGTGGGGTTCTCGGTCAGTGAGTCTCGGCGTCCCCAGAATAACCAGAAGAACCAACACGCCCAGCATCGCAGCAATGGTGATTGGGGATATGCGCTTTCTTCGCCTTCGAGGCAGCATTGTATTCGCCTCTATGGAAAATACGGACCTATATTAAGAAGAGGAGAGCATCTGCTTTTTCAGTTAAGCAAAGCCAATTCCGTTACGTCCATTTACTTACCGATACTCGTTCATCCCACATAAAAGAGAATCCACATTGGCTCATAGACCGGAGCCTAAAATTTAGGACTCCAAAAAGAACCAATTCTACGCTCCAAATCCTCACACAGATCCGCGTTAGCCTGGCTCTCTCCGGACCTTCAAAGATTTTCCCTTTTACGCTTTCTCCAATTCCCGTTTCAACTCCTGTATAGATGGGACCGGCGTCGGATCCACGCCATAAGACATCGCCAGGTAATAGGAGGCATAATCCCCAAAGTGTAAGGTAGTCCACTGCTGAGCCAAGCGCGTCTCACCCTGCGCTTCAATCACATCCGTATTAAATCCTTCTACCATGAGCGCTCGTCGGGTGACATCTATCCGTACGAGATTGCGAGGATGATAGCTTGCGGCGCGCAGGAAAATGACCATGGTTTGGGCGATGAGAGATTCCGGGTGGCTCACCCCGGCCACGAGGTTATGGTCTGCTTCAGGCAATTCCTCGAATTGGGCGACGGCTTTGGCGATCTCGCTGATTTGTGTACGCCAACGCCTGGCGACAGGAGCGAGAATGTCGGCGCCAATCACCGTCGGCCATCGGTCGATCAGTTGACCCGCAAGCCGTTTCGCCGGATTCTGAACGACAGGAATCTGAGCCTGTAATTCTGGCTGCCGTGCACGCATCTTGGCGACAGCGTCGAGAAGTTCCTCACTTGGATCCGGGATCAATCCCAACCGACTCATGGCAGCAAGCAGGAGACCAAAAGAAAAGCCGATCGCCGCTCTTGGTTGACCATCGTGCTCGAAGCGAAGCAATGGAAGGGAGCGTTTCTCGGCCCGTTTGGAAAGCTCCCCTCCTTTGGATAAAGCCATCACCTTTGCACCGACGCTGACTGCGCGATCAAAGGCGGAGAGTGTTTCCTCTGTATTGCCAGAATGGGAGGCAGCGATCACCAGGGTCTTATTGCCAACAAAGGCTGGTAAATCATAATTACGCCATACAATAATCGGTACCGGTGAGAGCGGCGTAGCGAAGGCCTGTAAGAGATCTGCACCAATGGCTGACCCTCCCAGCCCTGCAATGACGACCGCATCGATACCCTTCCATCTGGGGAGGTCGTAACTCCGCCCTAATTCCCAGGCGTGTTCTAACTGATCCGGTAACCGGTCAATCTCATCCAACATCTTGCTCGGATCGATTTCTGCAAAGGATTGCCAATTGTCAAGGATCATTTGACCTCCTGTATCAATTTGTAAATTTCCCGGCGTAGCCAACCGGATTCGGCCGCGACCTGCTTGGCAATCTCAGAAGGGCGCATCCCATCATGTAACCTTTTCAGCACCGCCACTCTTAATTTGTCTTCATCCCAATGCTCGCCCTCGACCGCCCCTGCGATTACCAAGGTAAATTCCCCTTGAGGATCAACTTGTCTAAAATGTTCCTCTATGGAATATAAATCGCCCCTTAAAATTTCCTCATGAATTTTCGTCATCTCACGACAGATGGCGATGGACCTTTTTTCCCCGAAGATATTACCGATGTCCGCTAAGGCAGCGCGCAATCGATGGGGGACTTCAAAGGCGATCATCGTCCGGGTTTCTCTCAGTACGCTTTGCAGCAATCTTCGTCGTCCTGAGGCTTTTCTTGGCAAATAGCCGAGAAAGATGAAAGAGTCCGAAGGAAGTCCTGAAGCGACCATCGCAGCAATGGGAGCGGAAGCTCCTGGGATCGGACTGACGACATGTCCTGCGCGTATAGCGGCCTGGACTAATTCGTATCCCGGATCCGATAGCCCTGGCGTGCCTGCATCCGAGATCAAAGCCACATCACCTGAAGCCAGGGTGTGTAAGATCTCGCCTTGTCGTACGAGTTTATTGTACTCATGATAACTGACAACGGGAGTCTTGATCTGATAATGTGTAAGTAATTTCCGACTATGGCGTGTATCTTCGGCGGCAATGAGGGAGGCTTCCCTCAAGACCCGCAGGGCGCGCTGGGTGATATCCTCCAAATTGCCGATTGGCGTCGCCACCAGATATAACGTCCCCATAACGCTATTTTAGCAGAGTTGGGAAGATGCACACCCTATCCAGTCGTATTTTCAATCTGGCGAGTTATCTCGCGCTGATTTGATCATGATACAATCAACTTAGATCGTATTTGCCTGATTTTAGACCCTCCAAAACCAAGGAGCGTGTGCATGAAGAACGAACTTGCCGATGGCGCCATCAGACCGCCGAAGAAGGGTGAAACGCCGTCACTCAAGGGAACCGATTTGAGAGCATTACATGATCAGCTTGGAAGTGAATGGCTTGTAGTGAATGAACAATATTTGGAGAAGACCTACCGATTCAAGGATTTCCAACAAGCCCTGGATTTCACTAACAAAGTAGGGGAACTTGCAGAAAAGGTCAACCACCATCCCGAGATCTGCCTCACCTGGGGAAAAGTCAAGATCACGATTTGGACCCATAGCATTGGTGGTTTATCACAGGCGGATTTTGTCTTCGCGGCCAAAGCCGATCGGCTCGCAGACACGATGCGCTAGGATATTAATCCTGATGTTCTGCGCAGCAATCGCCACCGGGTTACACAATGAACCCAACTTAACTCAATACACCGCAATAATTGGAAATTGAAGGAACCTCTATCGGGCAGTCGGCTGCGTGCACTCGTTGGGCGGCCTTCCCTCTCTAAAGAAGCAACTGGTCGGAGAACCCGTCTCTAGTCTGCTATTTCCACCAACCCAAGCTGTACCCTCACCGCATACTCCACCTTCCGCATGTCATCATGGCTCAGCGTCCCCGCCTGATTCATTAGCCGCTGCGTGCTCACCATCGTCAACTGATCCGCCATTGCCTTGTTCCGCATTTCATTCACCATCACCACAGCTTCACTTGGATACACCCGTTCAATGTTCGAGGTCAATGGCACCACTTGCACCCGGTTGAGATACTTGTTCGCCGCGTCATTGCTGATGATAACCACAGGTCGCTGCTTCCTGATCTCTCCCCCAACCGACGGCTCGAAATTCACCCACCACACCTCACCGCGTCTCATCGCTCACGTCTCCCGCCATGGCTTCTGCCCATGCCAATGCTTCTGCTTCCCGCTCCTCATCCTGGGCCATCTCCGCATAAGCCACTTCTAGGTCGGGAAACATAACATGTGGACGTACCAACTCTTGAATGAAGCGACTGATGCGGCGGGGACCGATGATGGTGTACAGCGCTTCATACACTTGTTCATCAATCGTAATGGTCAGCTTCTTTTGCATATGTCACCTCCTGCCATCTAGCACGTATATTACACGTATCTTAGCGCCAATCAAAAGAAAAGTCAAAGGCGCAATGTAGGCGATTGACAATTCTGAGCAAGTGGACCGCCTGACAATCATGAGAGATGAAAACGCAAATGGATGAGAAACCCTATCGTATTAAAGCTTCTGTCTTTTTTGAGGTTCAACATCCACTTAATTGCATGCGCCCTATGCACGTGCAGCACATCCCTCGCTCTCAATTTTCATGAAAACCCAAACCCTATTTGGCGGCGCTATGCATTGACGCATCACCGAGATGACCTGGGAGTTATCAGTCATAGAAATCTCAATCTAAGCTGGCATCTTAAAACGAGGAAATCGCCTCATGTCTGCAATTTCGGATGCGGCATGGTTCTCTTCATATCTTGCGCATCAACATCTAAATTCACAATAAAAACCTATCACTCTAAGGGTTCTTCGGCTTCGCTCAGGATAAACTCCACGCCGAAGTGTCCCGAAACGATTCCCCTGATCGCTTCATTGTAGTGATCCCTTGCCTCGGCTTTGATCGGGTTAGGAATGGCCGCAATGGAAAAATTATGCGATTGTGAGCGATGTCCGAACTCGCATCCGAAGGTGAGAATCTCACCTTGACGTCAACAAAGAAACCATGCTACACTGCTTGAAATTCATCCGGACGGATGGAAGATGATTAATCTCAAGTTGTTCTGTTTTTCGATGTTGATGCATAGGCTGCTGGCGCCGGTGGACCGAGGCCCATCGGCATGGGTCGGTTGGGTCTAAGCGCCGCCTCTGACCCAAGCAGCTATTCCCGCCAGCCTCTCGCTGGCGGTTTCTTTTTATGATGGTCATCATGTTAAAATCAAGCCATTACCGTTGCCGTGTCTGAAGCCTAAAGGGTTTTCGCTCGATGGACCATCCGGCATGGTGCTTCGAGTTTATAGAACAGTGCTCGATGTGAGGGACGCTATGTCTGATTTGATCCATGTCTCCGTTGCTTGGCCTTATGCTAATGGTGATATGCATGTGGGTCACCTGGCCGGCGCATACCTGCCAGCCGATATCTTTGCGCGCTACCATCGACTGAAAGGCAATCGCGTCCTTATGGTCTCTGGCTCGGATTCACATGGCACCCCGATCACGATCGAGGCAGATCGAACCGGAAAAACACCACGCCAGGTCTTTGAGCACTACCACCGCCGCTTTTTGGAGACACAAAAGGAGATCGGCATCAGTTACGATCTCTTCACCCATACAGACACCGAAAACCATCATCGCATCGCCCAGGACTTCTTCCTCAAGCTGTACCAGCAGGAATACCTCTATCGAGAGACACAGAAACAGTTGTATTCGCAGACCGAGGGTCGTTTCCTCCCTGATCGTTATGTGGAAGGCACCTGCCCCATATGTGGATTTGATCAAGCGCGCGGTGATCAGTGTGACAACTGCGGGAATCTTCTCGATGCTTTGGATCTGATCGATCCGCGTAGCAAGACCGACGGCAGCAGCCCTGTCATCCGAGAGACAGAGCATTTCTTCTTCGACCTGGCTGCATTCACTGACCGGTTGCTTCCCTACCTCGAAAGCCATGCCCATCACTGGCGACCGAATGTGATCAATTTTACCCGTAACTATATCGAGAGCGGTCTAAAAGGACGACCGGTAACGCGTGACATCTCCTGGGGAATACCAGTCCCCCTCGAAGGTTGGGAAGAGAAGTGCCTCTACGTATGGTTTGAGGCCGTGATGGGCTATTTCACCGCATCGGTCGAGTGGGCGCAACTGACCGGCCAGCCTGAAGCTTGGAAGGATTGGTGGTACAAACCGGAAGCACGCATTTACAAATTCATTGGAAAAGACAATATCCCCTTCCACACCCTGATCTGGCAAGCCGAGTTAATGGGAGTGGATCGGATTTATGAGGAGGATGAGGCAAAGCATCTCAACCTGCCCTACGATGTCTCCGCTAACGAATTTATGAACTTCGAGGGGAAACAATTCAGCAAAAGCCGTAATTGGGCGGTCTGGCTCCCCGATATCCTCACCCGCTACGACGCCGATGCCATCCGTTTCTATGTTGCCACGGCCATTCCCGAAAGCCGTGATAGCGACTTCTCCTGGTCCGAGTTCGTTCAACGCAACAACGATGAACTGGTGGCTACCTGGGGCAACTTGGCCAACCGGGTTTTATCCTTCGCCTATAAGCATTGGGATGGGCTAGTCCCTGAACCTGGAGAGCTGCGCGCCGAAGATCAGCAGCTTCTCGCACAAATCGAAGCTGGTTTCAAGCAGGTGGGGGATCTGCTTGAAGAGGTCAAATTGCGCGCAGCTTTACGAGAGATCCTGGGATTGGCGCGCCAGGTCAACGCGTACCTCGATCACGCTCCATGGTTTTCAGTCATCAAGACGGACAAATCCGCTGCGGCAACGACGGTTTACACGGCTCTCAGGGCAATCGATAACCTTAAGATCCTGTTCGCACCCTTCCTGCCATTCAGTTCGGAACAACTACATCGTACCCTTGGCTATCATCAACCTCTTTTTGGTGAACAACAGATATTGACCGTGGAGGAAAGCCATCGCTCTCATCAAGTGCTTAGCTACGACGCCTCCCAAGCTTCTGGTCGGTGGGAGCCAAGTACGCTACAGCCAGGTCAGCCAATAGAACAACCCCAACCACTATACAAAAAGCTGGATGAGAGCATTATTGAAGAAGAACGAGCTCGTCTGGGCAAACCGAGGGAAGGATAATCACCCAAGGGTACAAGAGATTCACCGACTTCTCTCACCCCCCTGGCGTAATCCAGCATCTAAAAAGGTGTCAGCTATGCCTTACAAACATCATCACTCATGAAAACCGGGCGTCTCAGCGCCCGGTTATTGACCTAAAGGTTCAAGTCGAAATCCGAGTCATCAAACTCATCGTTAAAATCCCCCTCAAACCCTTCTTCGCTATCATCGAACTCAAAGTCAAAATCGATATCAACTTCATCATCTTCTAATTGAATCCAAAGCATGAGTAAGTGTCCTTCAGGCAACTCCGACCATCGTGTGGCAACAATCGGCGCTTCGATGGTTAGCCCTTCTTCGGACTTGAACTCGAGACGGATCGTTTGACCGTTATTCCATGCGCGGTAACAGCGCTCCACCAAAGCGGGGCCATTGTGTGTGCGCAAATGGCACATGACGACCTGCATCGGAGCAGGTCCTTCGGTCAAACCCAGTAACAAAGGATCGTTGGCAGCCTCAAATGTCGGAGGTGGTCCTTCGATAATGGTAATTTTCTCGTGCTCTTCCATGGCCTCCTCAAAGTACCTTGAACAAGATTAATGTGAGAATCATACCACAGATGTTTTCTTGAGAAATCCATTTTCTTGAAACCAAAATAAGGTGTCGTTGATGGTTACCTGCAGAGGGCGTGGGGTCAGACCGAGAACTTCTTGGGCTTTGCGACAATCGTAACCCTGCCACTGATGAATGGCACGCAGATGATTGACAGCTGCCCCCATAGAAGGGAGGGAGTTCAAGAAAGGTACAAGCCCATCGATCAACCATAAGGGCAACTTCAGGAATGGCGGTCGTCTTCCGCTTTGATGCGCTACCAGTAGGATCAAGTCATGAATGCTGATGTTTTCTCCCCCCAGGATATGGCGCTCACCGGGTCTGCCGGCTTCAGCAGCCTGAAGATGCGCCAGAGCCACATCTCTCACATCAACAAAATTCATTTCCGCTCCCAACCAGAAAAACACTCCACCGCGTGCAATGGCCAGAAGAAGCGAATTTAAAGATAAATCCGTGCCTCCCGGACCCAACACAGCTGTCGGATTGACCACCACCACAGGCAATCCCTCCGCCATTGCTCGGAATACCTCACTCTCCATGGCATACTTGCATTCGTAGTAGGCTGATTTGGGAAGGGAGCCGGGAGAGTAACGATCGCTCTCATTCGCCAAACGCGCCTCTCCTTCGGGCGGCCGACCAATCGTTGTTAGGCTCGAAGTGTAAATCAGACGCCGGATACCCGCATCCCTGGCAGCGTCAAGCACATTCCTCGTTTGCTGGACGGCATGCGCTATCTGCTTGGGGATATCCCGACCGTTACTTGGAATATAACCAGCCACATGAAAGACGAGCTCCATATTTTTAAAAGCCTCATTCAAGGTCTCTGGTCGATCAATGTCGCCCTCGACCCATTGGACTGGAGCCCCTTCAAGATGGCCGGTAGCGCCCGGCGTCCTACGCATAGCGACGACTTCCCAATTTCTGCCCAACGCCGCGTGAGCGACATGCCCTCCAATGTAGCCGGTCGCTCCCAAGATGAGTACCCTAGTCATCATCGAAACCTTCTTCTTTACAATAAATTCTTCCCCGGGATATTAGGATCCCTCTTCCTGGAAGTAATCCGAATTCTTTCCCCAAGGTCAATCCACACGGAATATTGCTTCAAGGATGACCTTTCCAAAGATCTGGTTTAGGGCTCGAAAGCATCAGAGTGGGACAAGACAATGGCTCAATCCAGACCGAAACATGCAACACTGAAAGCGGGCAGATATCAATTTCATCGTCACCTTACTCATGCGACCAATCGATGAATATTGGCCCCCACCTCACTCTCCGTCACACCGAAGGATAAGGACTGCAAGCTCCTGAAGCGAGCAAAGATTATCTGCATGTATGCGAGTTTCTGCTCTCATCTGCCTTTCCAGGCTGGCTTGCGCTTCTCGATGAACGCCTTCATCCCCTCCTTCTGATCCTCAGAACTGAAAAGGAAGTAGAAAGCCCGCCGCTCCTCTGCAATCCCATCCGAGAGGAAGGTTTCGAAAGCCTGATTGACCGCTTCTTTTCCGAAACGGACTGCCAGGGGCGCCCGTTGCGCAATCGCATTCGCCAGTTTCAACGCTTCGTCCAGATATTCCTCTACAGGCACTACTCGATTGACCAAACCATAGCGCAGTCCTTCCTCCGCTGTAAGTGTGCGATTATTGAGCACCATCTCCATGGCAATCGCTTTGCCCACAGCCCGTGTGAGACGCTGTGTTCCCCCTGCTCCCGGGATGACACCAATGTTGATCTCTGGCTGCCCGAACTTGGCAGTCTCAGAAGCGATGATCATATCGCAAGCTATCGCCAGCTCGTTCCCCCCGCCCAAGCACCACCCTGAGACGGCCGCGACGATTGGTTTCTTCACTCTGCGGATGCGGTCCCAAATAGAGATATAATCCGTAAGCAGCATATCGATCGGGGAGGCCTCCGCCATTTCTTTGATGTCTGCTCCAGCAGCAAAGGCGCGCTCATCGCCAGTAATAACCATCGCCCCAATCTCAGGGCTGCAATCAAACTCGATCAATGCCTCCATTAACTCGCTCATGAGAACGCTATTGAGCGCGTTCAACGCCTCTGGTCGGTTTAGACGGATCAACCCCACTCTATCATGGATTTCGGTTTTGATGATTGTATAGGACATGGTTGCCTCCCTTTAGATAATATGGCCGATTCCGATTGACATCTTCCTAGGTCCAATAAAAAGATAGCATCATAACCCACCTATGCCAAGGATAATGGCAACTATTCGGTCATGAGCGGAATATGATCCGTATAGCGGTGTTTCGCAGCGGTTATTATCGACGCTTCTCCCTGTTAGAACCGGACAGAGGATTTAGAAGGATGCTATCTCTCTTGATACTCAATATTGGTGCCGGATGACGTTGCTCCCAGGCTTATTCGTGCAAGAACAAATGGCTCAAGTGTCCTCAGAACATACGGCGATCTGGTCTCCAATTCGATCCCCATTCAATTCGACCCCGAGATAGGGTGAGGGATCCAATGTGTTCTGGAACTCGAGCTCATTACGAAAGCTGCCATTCCCATCGTCGAGGACAATCGAGAAATGCAGATGCACCCCGGTCGGGCTGGCCGGATCAGCGGAATAATTCCCCTGATAACCGATCAACTCCCCAGCGCGTACAAATTTCTCCGAAGTGCTCGGGGGGAAATCAGGGACAACGTAAGAGTTGCCCTGTGCATCAGCCATATGGGCATAATAGACCCAAATTTGTCGATCAGGTTGAAGGGGGTCTTGCGGGATGCGAAGGATGACCGCTGAGCGCCAGTCTGACAGGCGGGTAAGATAGCTATCGTACACCGCCACGATAGGAGTGGTACCAATCCCTTCCAGCCCGGAAGGTCCGAACACATCCACCCCTTGATGCTTTCGACCTGAACGATAACGGTCACCCCAAAAGAAAGCCACAAACCCATCGGTTGGTATAAGGAAAGGCGCATTGCCGCAATGCTCACCGACATGCAGCCCCCATCGAACCTGTTTATCATGATCGGCCCAATATTCTCGAAGTTGCATAAAGTGGTTGACGGTCCTACGGTATTGCCATAAAAATAGATAGCCAACCACAATAAGCACAACGAACAGGATGGAGATCAGAAGATAAAGTCCCCTGCGAGGGCGTTTTGGCGGGGACAGGCGGATGGAGCGTGTCATGTGGTTTCCTCATCCTTAATATGCAAATCAAGAACCGTCGCTCCAGTCATGCGCAAGATCTCCTGCGGCGCGATTTCCAGGAGTGAGTCCTTCGAGCCGCCTCCGGCATAGACCATGCTATGCTCTAAGACACTCCGATCCAGAATCACATCAAGTTTCTCCCGATGACCAAAAGGAGGCACTGCGCCCACTTCATAACCTGTCGCTGCCTGGACCGTCTCCGCATCCGCCAACACGACGCGCTTCCGCCCCACCCCAAAATGACTCGCCAATACACGACGGTCAATTCGGTCTGTACCACAACTGATTACCAGCACAGGTTTCCCCCCTGCTAAAAAAAGCAGGGACTTGACAATGCGTTCCGGAGGGACATTCAATGCGGCAGCAGCCGCTTCCACGGTCTCGGTAAGAACTGTCAATGGGATCATCCGGCCTTGAATCCCTTGCTCTATCATGTATTCGGCTACATCGGTCTCATTCAATTCTCTTCTCCTGCCTTTTATCATCTCGTTCGTTCATCCCCATTCGTCCCTCTTCGAAATGCTCAGCAAAAATGATCGTTACCAGGTCCCCGGCGAAAGATATGAGCGCCTTTCCTGTGGCTTGATCTTCAAGCGATAGCATCGCCGCTCGCAGTGCCTCCCGATTCTCGAAAAGGAACTCATGCAGAATGTAGGATTCAACTTCCTCAGAAGGCGCTGCATAGATGCGAGAAACTGCCTCACGTTTGATGCCAGGCAGCTTTTCCGCCAGAGGGATAAACACCCGACTCCATTGGCGATCGACATAAAACGGCTTTGAAGGACCACGAAAAAACAGCATTTGCTTATTCAAAATGCCCTCCTTCCCTTCTTACGGCACAATTTCACCTTACAGTCACCTTACAATATGCCAAAAAGCACCCTTTGTAACCAAAGGGCTATTGAATCTTGGGCAGGTTACTCTATACTGAAGGCATATTTAATGCCTTTTTTCTTTATTAAGGAGCATTCATGTACTATCGAATTTCCCATGGACAGGGTTTGGTGGAGTATGCTTTGCTCATATTACTTGTGGGGCTTGCTGTAATCATCATGCTTGCCCTCTTTGGCGCTGGCGTGGGCAACTTATACAGCAATATTATCTCCAGTATCTGAGATCCGTACTTTTCAAGGGCGCTCTATAAGGTTTCAGTAAGAAAAGAACACCCACCAAATACCTGCAACAAACATCCCAATCATCATCGGCTTCACGTCCCTTCCAGAACCGCAGAAGAGCAGATTTTAAATTCCTTGGCAATTTTAGCTGTACTCCTTAAAAAAACCGCCTCGCCTGGGACATGATACTTTATTGGGAAGGTTTGCCTTTCATCTCTCTTTTGACTCAACTGCCTATACTTTTTTCTTTCACGTCTCCCCTTGTAAAAGGTTTATTTCATCAAACGATAAAATTACGACTCTTCCTCAAAGGGAGGTTGGTTTTTGCGAACATAAGCCTTCATTCGGCGTGCAACCTCCCGACGGGATAAAAGGATCCTTCGCCCACAACCGACGCATTTCAGCCCAATATCCGCTCCCAGCCGGACCACAACCCAATCGGTATTACCGCACGGGTGAGGTTTCCTCAGCCGGATGACATCCCCCATCGCCAAATCCGTCAACACTGTTTTTCCCTCCATGGATGGGTGTCTTTTTGAAGCAATTCCCATTACATATACTGATAAGGAAAATAGTGAACAATTGGAGGTGTATCCTTCATCCACCACTGATGCACGAGCAAACACACAAGGCGGAAGCGAAATCAATGGAGAATCTCCATTTTGCTCAACCTGGATTATATCCCAAGCTGGATCATCATTGGCTGCTCAAAGATATGGAAAACCTTTCATGTGCTACTCTCATGACTGCATAAATGCGTCATCTCCAACTTATGCGATCCCTATGATGATGCCATAGAAAGCAAGTTCTTAGGGATTCTTCGTCGCTGCGCTCCTCAGGATAACGCAATTAGAGAGTGTGAAGCGAGGAAAGCGCAGCGGGGTTTTCTACCGGAACCATAGATTTGCGCCAATCGTGCTAATGTTCACGGGCAATACCTTAAGATTCCTCATCCATACTCTGAATAGATGCATAAGATGGCCTTCAAAGACGGAACTTCTCTCGCCAACATACTTGCACCTCCAAGGGAACCGCTCCGTTTTTTTGAGGATGGTATAATGAAATGACTATGCTCTTTAATCTAAGTTTGCCTGAACTCCTGGTTCGCCTTCTCACCCTGGTGATCGCATTTTCGGTGCACGAATTCAGCCATGCTTGGGCCGCTGATCAACTGGGAGACGATACCCCCCGCCTCAATGGCCGGCTGACACTCAACCCATTGGCTCATTTGGATGTTATCGGCTCGCTGATGTTGATCTTCAGCGGCTTTGGCTGGGCCAAACCGGTTCCAATCAATCCTTATACACTTCGTCGCCGATCTCCAGCTGCCGTGATGCTCGTTTCCGCCGCTGGTCCTTTTTCTAATTTGCTTCTGGCTATCATCGCATCTTTGCCTTTTAAAATGGGGATCTTGTCACCATTCTCTGCCCTTGGGAGCTCGATATTTGGCCTCTCAACCTTCCTGCGGGGTTTTATCTTCATCAATCTCATCCTGCTATTTTTTAATCTGATCCCCCTCTTCCCACTGGACGGGGAAAAAGTTTTGGAATACTTCCTGCCGCCAAGCGCTCAGGATACGCTTATCCGCCTCAGACCATACGGCCCGATTATGCTTATGCTTCTGCTATTTGTCCTGCCGATGATCGGTTTCGATGTGTTCACCTGGCTGGTTGAATTGCCTACCCAACGAATCTACTCAATGTTAGTTCTTTAGGGCAAACGGTTTTATCGATGAAAATATTGACTACATAACTATTGATTGACAACAGTCCGGTTCTGGTTTTTTGGTTGCAGTCCGGAAATGCTTCCGCAATATCAGGCCAAATGGCAAGATGAAATGCCTCAATCCAGATACAAAATAATCGAGGGAGCGCTTGAAGCACGATCAGAGGAACCAGGCGGGAGAAGTCAAAGAAGACAATCGCTGCACATCGATGATGACCTCACATGAAATACGATCACCTCATGAAACTACGGATGCTCTTCGTGGTAGACGAATGAAGATCCAATCAAAATGGGAAATCAATAATGAACTTATCCGCACGGGCAATTTGTATATATAAGAGAGGAAATAATCAACGTCTCTCCTGAAGGGATGAAGAGATGAATATTGAGCATAAGGGGTTCTCATGGCAACAGAAATCCTCATCATCGGACTAGATACTATCGGCGCTTCTATCAGCCTGGTGTTATCACAAATCGAAGCGAACCTTTCGATTACTGGCTATGATCCCGATTCAAAGGTCGCTCAGGCTGCACGTAAAAGAGGGGATATTAAACGGATCGCGATCCGTCCTACTGGACCTGCGCGTTCCGCTGATCTGATCTTCCTTTCACTCTCTCCAGGCGACGTGCATGACCATTTGGAGTTCCTCGCGCCTCTCATGAAACCAGAATCGGTCATCCTAGACTTTTCTCCGATCAAAGCAGCTTCACTTGCCTGGGCGGAAGCACTCATCCCACAAGATCGATATTACATCGGTCTTGCCCCCGTCATCAACCCTGAACTCTTGCTGACCGACGAGGGCAAGGAGATATTGCCTCGTGCCGATCTTTTCCGCGGGGGCTTGATTGCACTGACCATTCCTTCGCACACACCCGAAAAAGTGGTCGATCTAACCCTGGGCATCTCGAAAATCTTGGGAGCAAAACCCTTCTTCATCGATCCTCACGAGTTGGATGCCATACTCGCCATGGTTGATAGCTTACCCTCCTTACTAAGCTCGGCTTTGATGCAGATCTCTCTTCAAGCGCCAAGTTGGCGTGAAATCCAACGCATCGCCAGTCGACCATGGGCGATCGCAGCCAATACCACGGATAAACATCAAGCCAAAAAATTAGCCGGGATGGTCACGCTCAACAAGGAGTCCATGATTCACCGCTTGAATGAACTCATCGAGGAGCTTGAGACTTTGCGCACCATGATCTTCGAAGAACAGGAGGATGCTCTCTTGAAGCGTTTCGAGGATGCATCCTCCATGTATTCCTCCTGGTTGGCTCAACGGACGAGAGGCGATTTGGGTTATGCGGATCTGAAGCCCATATCCATCCCCAGGACGGGCTTGCTAGAGCGTTTATTCGGCTCCAACCTTTTTACACGAGAGGAGTGATACAAGGAACCAATCATCCTTGAATTCCCAATATGCGCATGACAGCCGTGCAAACGTGTAGAGATGAAGGGCAAAGAGTCAGCAATGTTGACGAAGGAAAAGATCATAATGATTCTGCAAGAGAGCTATCCCTGCCTGGCTTCAGAATATGGCGTGAAACGGATCGGCTTGTTTGGCTCTTATGCAAAAGATATACCGACCGAGAAAAGCGATGTTGATATTGTCGTAGAATTTGATCGACCTATAGGTTTTCGATTTGTAGAATTTACCGAATACCTTGAGAGCTTGCTGGGCAAGAGGGTCGATGTTCTCACTCCTGCCGGTGTTCAAGGGATCAGGATAGAGCGAATTGCCAAAAGTATCGAGGAGAGCATTGTGTATGTCTGAGCGATCGGACAGCGATTTTCTGAGAGACATTCAAGAGGCTGTGCGTCGGATAAGGATGTACACGGATGCAATGTCATATGACCGCTTCCTGGCAGATATCAAGACCCAGGATGCTGTCATTCGTAACCTAGAGATCATTGGCGAAGCGACTAAAAGCCTTTCGACTGAACTGCGCGAGAAATATCCCGGTATGCCTTGGAAAGGCATGGCCGGCATCAGAGATAGGCTTATTTATTACTAATTCGGGGTTAATCTGGATATCGTGTGGAATATAATCACAGTCGAATTGCCTGTGCTGGAATCACATGCTGAAACAATCCTACAACAAGATCACGGCGACTAAGAAACGGTTGGAATCGACATCGCTTCGCTCGGCGGCGCAACAGTAGGTCGTTAGATTGATTAGCGCGAAGTACGCCTTTGGCTTCTGGCCTCTATCGCCAGCCATTTCATTCTTCTGAAGCGCAAATAATGGGCTTTTACTTAGGATCAGCGGATATTCTCTCATGTAATGGCAGACTCGTTTAAATTCCATATTATCCCTCATATGGCAATGATCCTTAGTCTTATGACCACTGATGTAATGACACGCTGCTCTCATCTTCCGGAATGGATCATTCACCCTGAGAGCATGTTCAGGTTAGCGAATAGGAATCACAGTCGTATAACCCTTACAATGCAATTGAGTTATCAATCCTGCATTTGTATTCCAAACGCCTCTAGACTTTCTAGCTGAAAGAGGTTTTTGGCCATAATCCATGATTCTGGAACACCATCATCAAAAAGAGGAAAATTATGTCAGAAGAAACCAAGATACAGTGGATTATTGAAGAACTAGAGAACCTTCGCAAAAGTGGACTGTATAACACCATTCGCACCCTCACCTCCCCCCAAGGCGCCTGGTTGGTTGTAGATGGGAAACGAGTTCTCAACTTCTGTTCAAATAATTACCTTGGTCTTGCCAATCACCCGAAAATGCAAAAAGCAGCTCAGGATGCCATTGAGAAATTCGGCGTAGGTCCAGCAGCAGTGCGGACTATTGCTGGGACGATGGGGCTGCATCTCGAGCTGGAAAATCGCCTGGCTGCTTTCAAGGGCGTCGATGCGGCCATCACGTTCCAATCCGGGTTCAACGCCAACTTGGGTGCCATCCCTGCCCTGGTCGGCCGGGGAGATGTGATCTATTCCGATGAGTTCAATCACGCCAGTATCATCGATGGTAGTCGGCTTTCGCGGGCTGAAATCATTCGCTATGCGCACTGCAATCCGGACGATCTTCGTCGTGTGATCGAAGAGAACAAGGACAAAGGGTATCAACATTCCCTGATCATCACCGATGGAGTTTTTAGCATGGATGGCGACATCGCCCCATTGGATCGAATCAACGAAATCGCAGAAGAATATGGATATTTACTCATGGTGGACGATGCCCATGGCGAAGGCGTCCTTGGCAAGGGGGGACGTGGCATCGTAGACCATTACAACCTTCATGGCAAAGTCGATATTGAAGTAGGCACCCTCTCGAAAGCATTTGGCGTCGTGGGGGGTGTAGTCGCCGGAAAACGGAGCATTATCGAGTGGCTGCGGCAACGTAGTCGTCCCTTCCTCTTCTCCTCGGCAATGACCGTACCTGACGTTGCTGCCTGCATTGCCGCTGTCGATCTTCTTGAGGAATCAACCGAACTGGTTGATCGTCTTTGGGAGAACGCGAATTACTTCAAGAAAGAGATGAAACGTCTAGGGTTTGATACCGGCACGAGCACAACACCGATCACCCCCATCATGCTGGGCGAGGCTCCACTGGCGCAGAAGTTCAGTCGTCGATTGTTTGATGAAGGTGTGTTTGCAATGGCTATTGGCTACCCTACCGTACCACAAGGAAAAGCCCGTATTCGGGTCATGATCTCAGCTGCACATAGTCGCGATGATCTGGACCAAGGCTTGAAATCCTTTGAGAAGGTCGGGAAAGAGTTACATGTCATCGGATGACCATGGGGAGACAGCCTACTCGCCAGCAAGCCTACGACAGATTTACTTACATAATACAGAAACCAAGTGCCCGCGTTGAACATGCGGGCACATTGAGATCATCAAGTTATCCGGACGGGACAAGGCCTGTCAGTCCGAATGGCTGATCTTAAGAAAAAGGGTCGTATTCCGGAAGTGTACCCGCCCAACAACAACTCGGCTTATCAAAGAGATTACATGCGATACCATGCGAACAACGATGCGCGCTGATGCGAGATGGTTGGTCCGGCAAGAAATCGGCGGGGAAAACTATCCTCGCCTCTAAGGCAACCTCCTCTCCCACTCGCTCACAGATCGATCGTTTTATCGGTGCCCAGACCACTCGCGCCATCACAAAACCTCCTATCACTACCCCCTGGCTCTTCAACTTTAATCCGATCCCGGCGTGAGGTGAAGTGCCAACCTTCCTTCTGAGATGAGACAAAGTGCCACTCTCAGATTTGACGCTCTCTCCTTGTGCTATAGAGGGGATCAACCGGCAGCATCGCCATTTTTTGCCGTGTATCCATCTACATCAATGATAAGACCATGGCAATTTTTATCCTCGTCAGTTAATCGAGTGGAAATAATGCTTGGAGCGAATGGTAACCAAGATCAGCATGCCCCTTTGGCAAGACATGGACCGATTGGGATAGTGGAGATGCGATCCATATCCCTAAATTTGCACTCGCGGATAATGACCATCCACAAACTAAACATGACCACGAATGAACCAAAAAGGTCCTGGTTTGGCTAAGTTGCTGAGATTTCAATAGAAATCACTTTGTGGAATGAACCAGGACCGTATGCATTCTATTGATTTGCTCCATAATTCACAAGTGACGAATGGCAGAAAAATTCAGATCTGGGCATGATGATTATCATGAAAATTGTCATATCATCCAATGGCCATACGAACAGCTGCATTGGATTGATAGGCGGGTTGAAACCATCGGTTCTGCCTAATCCTCTTCAATGAATACAGCTCAATGGCACATTCTTCGAAATCAAAGTGGCTTTCTTAGCGCGAGTTCGTGCCCTTCACGCATTCTTGAGTTCAAGATTATCCAATGAGTGATGTACTTGCCGAAACGAAAGAATCCCCCACCGCCTGTGTTCTGCTCAAAATCCATTCGTATCCCCTCTGTTTCAATGATCAAGATTGCATATCCATGATCTTCTGATGGTCAACTTCAATAAAAAATGAATCGAAGGCGCTGACGAAGCCCTCCCCTATGATGCGGCTTTCATCCGCTGAATTTTCATGAGAAATAAAGAAGGAATTTACGAGGGATTTTTTCATTCTGCTACGGCGCCTACTGCAAGGATAAGCAAAGAGAGATGTTGGAAGGGACGATCAAGCGCAATACCCAAATAAGCTTTTCGGTAAATGGAAGTTCGAGGGAAATTAAAATTGAAAACTTCCGCGCACTGGAACAACGCGGCGATGATAATTAATAACAAACTCCTGCAGTCGCTCTTCGAGCTCGCGGAAATCCTTCGATGTCAGGATTGAATCCATCGTCGCCTGATCAGGGGCAACAAAGCCAGTTAGCCTTAATGGATAGGGACCGTAAGCCGTATGCCAGGCTTCGCACATTTTTAGACCAAGATACTCCAGTGTAGGCACAAACTCCCCCAGCACATAATGGAAGTAGGCTTCGCGCCGTTCCGGGATGGGATCAAAACTCAGAAGAAGCTTCACCGCTTTGGTTTCTTTGGAGGTGTCTCCCATCTGCTTCACCACTTAGAACGATCGCAGGACCCTCAGCGGACAACCCTCGGCCTGCGATTGAAAAGATCGAATTGTGATCCTGTTTGAACCTGGGATGGATCGCTCGGCCATACCCCGGCGATCTTTGTATTACACTTGGGGCAAGTGCCATCCTCTTTCAGATGGTATGCCAAGATAACATACCCCATTCTTTCAATGAGCAACTTCGAGCAGTTGGGACAATAGGTATTTTCATTGGAGTCGACCTGACCCGGAAGATTGCCAGCATAGACATAATGCAAACCCGCTTCCTGTCCAATCTCAGCCGCGCGGATGAGTGTATCGATCGTTGTGTTCGCTGCTTCGGTCATCTTATAGTCTTTGTGGAAAGCGGTCACATGCCATGGGATATCAGCCGAAATCGAAACTAGATAGCGGGCGGTATCCATCAGTTCTTCATTGCTATCGTTGAATCCTGGGACGACAAGGGTGACCACCTCAACCCAGAATCCCATCTCAAATGCCAGGCCGATCGTATCCAAAACCTTCTGGAGGACACCTCCAAAACGGCGATACTGTTTATCCTGCATTGTCTTGAGGTCGATCTTGAAACCCGTCGTGTAGGGACGCAAATACTCCAAGACTTCAGGAGTAGCATGCCCGTTAGAGACATAGGCACCCAACATCCCGGCTGTATTCGCTTCACGGAAGATCGAGACAGCCCATTCCGAGGTGATCAATGGTTCGTTATATGTGGAAGCAACCACACTGGCACCCATCTTTCGTCCATATTCCACAATCTGTGCCGGCGTGATCCGCTGTACATGGCTTCCAGTAAAATCCGAAGCCGGGTCTCGTAATGCCTGTGAGCTCACCCAATTCTGGCAGTAATCACAATGGAAGTCGCAGCCCAACATGCCAAAGCTGAGTGCATCCGAGCCTGGCAGCAAGTGGAAGAAGGGTTTCTTCTCGATGGGGTCACATTGCAGGGCAGCGACATATCCCCACGGCACGCGCAGTTCTCCCCCTTGATTGAAACGTACCTGGCAAATCCCCCGACGGTCAGGGCGGATGAAACACCGATGCCCACAGGCATGGCAATGTACAGCCCCATCCGGAATTGGTTCGTAAAGTTCCCCCTCGACCGTCATCGCATCGAGTAATTTCGACAATGTACCCATTCGTGTATTAGAATCATTATACCCGCTCTTGATAAGAAGGGTGAGTGGAGGGCTGCATCTATCATGTTATCCATTGCTATACAGGCTGGTGGACAATCCAGTCGCATGGGCAATGACAAAGCCCTTTTGCCTTTGGCCGGCAAACCGATTATCGAACATATCCTTGAGCGAGTGGACGGATTGGGAGATGAAATCTTCATCACTACCAACCAACCAGCGGGGTATGCCTATTTGGGAATCCGCCTCGTGGCAGATCGTCATCCTGGGGCGGGAGCCTTGGAGGGCTTATTCACAGCTTTGAGCGCTGCGCACGGCGAGCGCACATTGGTCCTCGCTTGTGACATGCCCTTTGTCAATCCAACCTTGTTGGCATATATGATTGAATTATCCCCACAGGCGGATGTAGTCGTCCCCTGGCATGGAGGCAAATTCGAACCTCTCCACGCGCTATACAGTCGCGACTGTATCCCCTTCGTCAAAGCTTCCCTGGATGCAGATGAGACCCGCGTCCTTTGCTTCTTCCCCAAAGTGCGGATTCGAACCGTGGAAGAGGATGAATTGATCCGCTTTGACCCGACGCTGCAATGCTTCTTCAATATCAACACCCCTGAGGACCTTGTCCGAGCAGAGCAGTTCCATAACAATCCAAGCATGAAATTCGAGTAAGGAAAGGGCAGATCAGAATCGTATTCCTGCCCCTTTCGAGGACATCAATCAACCCTCTCCTGGAGGTTTTATATGCAAAACATCATCGATACGATCCGATCCCAGTTTCCTGCCCTCCGAAAGAAGAAGATTTTCTTCGATGGGCCTGGAGGGACGCAAGTCCCGCGGCATACAATCCGTCGAATGCGAGAGTACTTTGTAAAAACCAATGCCAATAGCGGCGGCGCCTTCTCCACCAGCCAGCAATCGGATGAGATCGTCGAGAAGGCACGACTGGCCATGGTCGACTTTTTCAATGCTCATCGTCCGGAGGAGATTGTCTTCGGCGCCAATATGACCACACTCACCTTTAACTTGAGCCGCTCCCTGGCGCAGGAGTTCGCTCCGGGTGATGAAATTATCGTAACGCATCTTGATCATGATGCCAATATCTCACCTTGGCTTTACCTCGCCCAAGAGCGCGGCTGCCAAATCCATTGGCTCGACTTCAATCCCGATGATTGCACCCTCAACCTGGATCAATACAGCTCTTTGCTGAACAAACGTACACGCCTCGTAGCCGTGGGCTATGCATCCAATGCAGTTGGGACGATCAATCCGGTCGCCGAGATGATTAACCAGGCTCACCGCGTTGGCGCTTACTGTTATGTCGACGCAGTTCATTTTGCTCCTCATGACCTGATCGATGTCCAAAATCTGGACTGCGATTTCTTGGTTGTCTCGGCCTATAAATTCTTCGGCCCACACATCGGCGTTCTTTATGGCAAATACAACCATCTCGAACGTCTGCCAGCCTATAAAGTGCGCCCGGCGTCCCTTACGCCGCCCGGCAAATTTGAGACCGGGACGGGTAATTTCGAGGGTATTGCAGGATTGTCAGGGACGATGGAATACCTGACAGGATTGGGGGAGAATTTCGCCTCCCGCGCCAGTCCAATCCAGGCAGACAAGCAACAGCCTGGCAGGGTCTTGCTCCAAAAAGCGATGCGGGCAATCCGAGCCTATGAGATGGACCTCACACGCTCACTGATCGATGTTTTGTCCGCCGTCCCCGGACTTCGCATTTGGGGGATCACACAGGCCGCACGCCTCAACGAGCGCGTCCCGACCGTCTCATTTACCCTGCGTGGACATCATCCCCGTCAGGTCGCCGAACGGCTGGCGCGAGATGGGATTCAGGTCTGGGATGGGAATTATTATGCTCTGGCAGTGATGGAAAGGCTGGGTTTGGAGGCGGATGGCGGCATGGTGCGTATCGGGCTTGTGCACTACAACACGATGGAGGAGATCCACAGGTTCGGGGAGGTCTTAACAACGATTTTAACAAAAGAATAGATGATCTAAGCCAAGGGCATAATGATGTGCAGATAATTCAGCTCGCTCGCACAGCCGTTGCAGATCAATGGTTGATTCAACCCCTAAAATGACAGGGCAGACATCTAGGTGAGGGGGGCACCCAGATGTCTGCCTGTCAACGCTAATATACTCATAAAGGCACCTATCGTCAAGGGATTCTCTTCACTTGTCATTAAACTGTAAGGCAGGGTAGTCCAACCTATAAATCGATGATTAATAATTGTAGTCCAGGTCCATCCGACGTTCCTTAAAGGGGTATCCCTCCTAGCCTATGCAATGGAATCTATATTTTGAGTATTTCAATGATGAGAGCGCTCAGTCTCTTTATCCTCGTATCATCGGCCAACACCTTGAAAACGATCTGATGACTGCAATGAAAAAAGGCCGAAACAGAAATGGAGAACGGCATATGTGTCCCTATTTCCAGATGGAGGCTGCTTTTTTCAGGGGATTCATCTAATGATATATGTCAGTAGAAATAGGAAGGATTCCACTTAGGCTACATCGCTCACCACCGTAGACTAAAATGACAGCATGCGAGAAACATATCATGGGGAAATCATTTCAAGTGGAGAATATCCCTCTCTTCCAGGGGCTTGCATCAGAGGATATTGACCTTCTTTCTGGAAAATTTGAGCCCAATTCCTTTGCCAAGGACAGGGTGATTTTCGATCAGGGGGATAAAGCGGATCACCTTTATGTCTTGCTTTCAGGAAAAGTGGCAATACGATTTAAACCACATGACGGTGAGATGATCACTGTGGCGGATATCAATGTTGGAGATGTCTTTGGTTGGTCTGCGGCTCTCGGTCGAAATTTCTATACATCTTGCGCAGTGACGAAATCCGAGAGCAAGGTATTGAGCATCCGCGGAGATACTTTGAGGGAGTTATGCACTTCTCACCCCGAAACAGGTGTGATCATCCTGGAACGATTGGCAGGGGTGATTGCCGAACGCCTTCGCAATACCCATCAGAAGGTGGTTGAGTTATTATGGCGCGGTGTGAATTCCCCCAACGAGAAGTGAGGTAGAATCACTCAGGTGAGGTAAAAAATGGCAGACGAAATCCATCATAATCATGAAATTAATGCCCCTCTCGAAGATCGCATGCGCGCCCTCATCGAAGTGGTGAGTTCGTATATCGAGCATTACCATGGGGGCTGGGTGCGCATGGTCGATTTCGATGGAAAGGTGGTAAGGGTTGAAATGGGAGGCGCCTGCCAGGGTTGTCGACTCTCGGAAACAACACTCCATGGCTGGGTGGAGGGGGCTATACGGCAATTCTTCCCGGAAATCGAACGCGTCGAAGCAATCTAATCTCCCTCACATTTCCCATCGATAGTAAATTCTTTGGCGAGGGTCTCCTCGCTCACCCATATTCCTTTCTACCGTCGAACCGACGGTTATCCATCATCCTCGCCGGAAGCGAATATGGATAAACTCCCTTGAAAATCGCGCCCAAAAATAAAAGGGCCGATTCGATATGTCATTCTCAGCGCAGCGAAGAATCCCTAATATGTTCCAATTAAAAGCGCTATCTTAGGGATTCTTCGTCGCGGAGTTTATCCTGAGCGAAGCCGAAGGGCTCCTCAGGGCTTGTGATTTATTGGATCCAGTCTCGAGCAACCGCCATATATAGGCCTATAACGCTTCTCAGAACAGCAGATATTGCGAATGTTGAAGTCTATAACCGATTTATTCACAACCTTTCAGGATGACATAATCATGATTGATTTTCATCCGTCGTGGTGGCGGTTGACTGCCATGGCCGGCTACTCTGCCTCAAGAAGGATCACGGGGACCGTGCACAAACTTCGGAACTTCTCTGCATCCACAATTGTCCCGGCCACACCAGCGCCATAGTGCATCGGGATTGAGATACGCGCCCGGATCGCTTCTGCTGCCTGACAGGCTTCGACCGCATCCATCACATAGATCCCACTCACAGGCAGCAGGGCGATATCACAATGCAGCTCCCTCATCTCAGGAATGAAATCGGTATCTCCGGCGAAATATAGACGCTCGCCATTGATGGTAAGGATATAACCCACATGCCCTGCGGACTTAGGATGAAAAGGTTTTTCTAAATTATAAGCAGGCATTGCATCGATCTGCACCCCCTTCACGTTCAATGAGTCCCCCGCTTTCATAATGGTAACTTGCCCCTCTAGTTTCGATGCGGCGCTGGGATTGGCGATAATGGTTGTCCCTTCCTGACGTAAACGCTCGACGTCCTCCGGGGAACAATGATCATGATGCTCATGGCTGATGAGGATAATGTCTGCTGGAGGGTTTTCAGGCGTGATACGCCACGGATCAAGATAGATAACAAGGGGGTAATCGATACGAAAGCTGTCGTGTCCTAACCATCTCAAGTCATCGAGAAGCACAGGTTTTTCCTCAGACATCATATTCTCCTTTTCTGCATGAGAAGTCGGAAATTTGCCTTTCGTCTTTGATCGGAATCGAATCGCCCATCAGTGGAATTCATCCCCTATTCTTTGATGAATGGCAAGGCGGAGGCTGCGAAGATGGCTTTTTGCCGGCTAAAGACTTTCTAAAAAACGATTCATGAAACCAAGAAGTTGACTCTCATCATCGTAGGACTTCACAAACAGATTCGGGGTATTATTTCCGGTAAGAATTTTGGATACCCGCACTCCGGATTGGTAGCAACAGAACACCGGTTTGCCCAAACCCAGGGCATAGGCAATTTCATATCCTACCCCATGTGACGGCGTGCTCACCTCGGCGATGAGTGCACCACATTCCCGTATCCATCCCATATCACGTTGATACACCTCCCCTGGATCGACGACTCGCTCCAAAGCCATGACTTCGGGACGAGCCAGATGCGCCGTGGGGACTTCGTGACCCTGAGCAAGCAGGTGATCGACAATCAACCCATAGATCCGTTCGAATTCTCTTCCCCCTGTGAGAGAACATGAGAAGTAAAGTTTCATGGATGCAGGCCCACTCTCACCTTATCGACAATAGGACCTTCCCGATTCTGCAGGCAGGCCACAAGTCAACAAGACCGATCGAAATGTAGCTATCTAAAACTAAATGCTAGGCTGACAAGCTATTCTGCAACGCAAGTATATGCGCTTCCAATGCCTCCGAGACTGAATGCTCTCCCCATTTGATATCTCATTGTATTAATTATAACCCCTTCCTCCATCAAAGCCGCGCATTGAATGATTCCATCGATCCTCAATCTCTCAATTTCGCTGCCAATTCCCTCTCCAAAGCCCGCAGGATGTGGGCGCGCACTTTAGCCACTTCTTCGTCCGTCAATGTTCGATCCTGAGCTTGATAAACAAGGGAATAGGCCAGGCTCTTCTTCCCTTTCTCAACCTGCTCCCCCTGATACAAATCAAACAAGCGCAGATCCACCAGCCACTCCCCAGCTGCACTCCAGATGACTTTTTGCACCTCATCTGCGGGAATGGTCTCTTCGACCACTACTGCCAGATCCTCCAAAACCGGTGGGTAAGATGGCACTGGCTTTACAGGCTCAGCCCCGCAGATATGCTCGAAGATGGCTTCTAAGTCGAAATCCGCGCTAAGGACTGGCGCATCGAGCAGATCGAAGCGTTCACGGACAAGGGGGTGGATTTCCCCAATGACACCCACTTCCTCATCGCTCAACAACAATCGAGCACATTTCCCAGGATGGTATGTTGGATGCTCAACCGGTTCATATCTCCGGTCAGTGATTTTCAGCTCATCCATCAGGGCTTCGACAATCCCCTTCAAATCATAGAAATCCATCAGGGCCAAGTTCTTTTCCAACCAGCTTTTCTGATGGCGTGTCCCAGAAAGGACAATCACCAACCGAAGTTGCTCCTGTGGAAGCTCTTTCCCTTCTTCGATAAGGTATACCGGACCGATTTCGAAAATCGCAATTCGTTCTCGGATGCGCACATTTCGTTCAACGACCTCCATAATGCTTGACAATAAGTCTTTACGCATGACGCTTCGATTGCTGACGATTGGGTTGGTCAGTTGAATGTAGGAACCCAGATTGACGTTGTAATCCAAGGGGAAGCGGCGTTTTTCACTCTCCTCCGATGTCATCCGGTAAGTGATCACTTCCTGCAATCCCAACCGCGCCAGGATGTCACGTACCCGTTCCTCTAATTCCAGTTTTGGATTTCCGTATTGAGGCGGGATTGTATCGGAGATCTGTGTTTCGGGGATTCGATCATAACCATAGATGCGAGCGATCTCCTCCATTAAATCCGCCTTCCCGATGACACCTAAACCGATATCCAGACGATGATCAGGGGTGGTTGCTCGCATCAACTCGCCCTCCACCTCTACCTTGAATTCAAGCCGCTTGAGGATTCCTGCCATTTCTTGCGCGCTCAAATCGATCCCCAACCAACGTCGCACGTCACTGACTGTCACCTCCACCGTGGGGTCCTTCGGAGGTAGCGGATAGGCATCCACCAGCCCTTCAGCAATTGCCCCTCCAGCCAGGTCATGCATCATCTTCAAGCATAGCCGTACGCCGCGTTCCGCCATGGCTGGATGAACACCTCGAGAGAAACGGTAGGAAGCCTCTGATAAGAGTTTCTGCGATGCCAGGGTTTGTCGAATATTGATAAAATCCCAGGCTGCTCCTTCCAGCAACACATTGCCTGTCTTCTCGCTCACTTCAGATTCCGCCCCTCCCATCACACCCGCAATGGACAACGCTCCTGCGTTATCCGCCACGAGAACAGTGAAATCGTCCAACTCGCGTTCGACATCATCAAGGGTTCGCAAACGCTCACCCGGCTTTGCCAAACGGGTAATGATCTTGGGCGCCGCCCCACCGGCCCTTTCAACCAAGATGTCATAATCAAAGGCATGCAGCGGTTCGCCGATGGCCAGCATCACATAGTTGGTGGCATCAACAATATTATTGATCGGCCTTACGCCAGCCAGACGCAAACGGCGCTGAATCCCATAAGGGCTGGGACCGATCCTGACCCCTTCAATCAGACCAAGCACAAAACGGGGGTTGAGCTCAGGCTCCATGATCTCGACGCTTACCCGACCGCTCAACGATGCGCCTGCCCAGGGAACCTGATAATCGGGCGGGCGAAGAGACACCGCGCTCAGTGCGGAAACCTCTCTCGCCACCCCAAGCATGTTCGCATTGCGGGCGATGTTGGGCGTGATAGCAATATCGAATACAGCATCTCCCATGTAATCAACCAGGGGCATTCCTGTGGGAGCATCCTCATCCAGGAGAATGATCCCTTCATGCTCCTCAGAAATCCCCAATTCCTTCTCTGAACAAGCCATGGAAAATGATTCAACGCCACGGATTTTTGTGCGTTTCAGGGTAACCAATTCCCATCCTGCCTGGTGACCATCGAAAATGCGGGCGCCTTCTCGGGCATAAGCCACCTTGAGCGGCTTTTTCAGCGGTCCTTGCCCTTTATAAGGAAATAGGTTTGGCGCACCCGTAAGAACAATATGCTCTTGGGCACCATCGTTCAGGCGGCATAAGACCAAACGATCCGCGTTGGGATGGGGAAACACTTCCAGCACCTCCCCGACGACAATTTTGTCTGGATCCCAACTCAAACCGCTGACTTTGGTATGCGGGCTTAAATGCCCCTCAATTCGATCTCCCCCCGACTCCATGGGCAGGGGAAGGCCTACATAGCGGACCTCCTCCACTTCCAAACCGGCCAACGTTAACCGTCTTGCCAGTTCCTCCACGGAGAGGGTGATGTCTACATAATCTTTCAGCCAGGATAAGGGAACATACATGTTTTGACCTCGCTCATTAATCGTGTTCTACTGGTCTTCAGAGTCCGAAATCCCGATTTAATCTTCATCTCGGACTTCGATCCGCTTTCGCTCTACTTCTTCTTCAACAATCCATCCCCATTTCGATTTCTCTTCTAAAACCTCTTTGCTTCCCTAACCCTCCACAAGAATACGCTCCACAAGAATGAGTCCGTTTAAGTAGAAGCGCGCTCAAGAATAGATCGCCAGCTTCAGGGCGATACTCCAAACCAGGAGCTAGAATTGCTCCAGAAAACGAAAATCATTTGCCCAGAAGACACGAATATCCTCAATACTGTAACGCAGCATGGCGATCCGCTCCGTTCCCATCCCAAACGCAAAACCTGAAAACACCTCAGGGTCATATCCGCCATTGCGGAGAACGGTGGGATGTACCATGCCGCAACCAAGGATCTCCAACCAACCTGTAAATTTGCAGACCGCGCATCCCCTTCCATGACATAAGAAACATTCGATGTCCATTTCGGCCGATGGCTCGGTGAAGGGGAAGTGTTGCGCTCGGAAACGGGTGCCTACGTTTTGGTCGAACATGCACCGGGCGAAGGATGTCAGTGTCCCCTTCAGATCTGCGAAGGTGATATTCCGCCCTACTGCCAGTCCCTCCACCTGATTGAATTGGATCTCCGAGCGTGCCGTCAGTTGTTCATATCGATAGCACATCCCGGGCAGAATCACACGGATGGGTTCTGGGGCGCGTTCCCGCATCACATGGATCTGTCCAGGCGAGGTATGAGTACGCAGAACGACACCAGGTCGGGTGGTATAGAAGGTATCCCACATATCGCGCGCTGGGTGATGGGGTGGCATGTTGAGCAAGCCGAAGTTGAAATCATCGGTCTCCACTTCACGTGAGCGGTAAACCTGGAAGCCCATCTCGGCCCATATGGCATAAACCTTGCGTAGAGTCTGGGTCGCTGGATGCAGACGCCCAAGGTCTCCCCGCCTGCCAGGAAGGGTGACATCCAGACGATCGCGCTTGAGAGATTGCTCCAAAGCCGCAGTCCGTAATGCTCCCTCATGACGTTCATACGCCTCCTCCAACGCGGCTTTGATGTCATTCACTTTGCGACCAACGACCGGACGTTGTTCTTTATCCAGATTTCGCAGGCTCTCGAGAATCGTACCCAATTCCGCTGATCGCCCCAGGTACTTCACCTTCCAGTTTTGAAGCGCCTCTGCATGCTCCACTTTCTTTAGGTCATCCAGTGCCTTTTGTTGTAATTGATCGATCCTTTCGAGCATAGATCCTCCCAACGGATGGTTTGTTCTCTTTGATTTGGACAACATCGCATTAAAAAAGTAAACCCGTCCACCAAAGGGACGGGGAATGGATTCCCGCGCTACCACCCTTTTTGACCTAACCAGGCCCACTCAGCACCAACGGCCATAAATGAAGCGATTGGTCCCTATGCAATAACGGTGAGGCTCCGGCTCGAACTACTTGCCCTCTTAGGACGTTCCCCCGAGCGGCTCGAGAGGGAACTTCGCCGGGTTTCCCTCGGGCGGGGGTCTCAGTCTCTGCCCCTGCCTCCCTGGCGATTTCCACCCGGCTACTTTCCTCTGTCAATGCCTTTTAATATTGATATCCTCCATTATCCTCAGAAACAAGGGGTTGTCAATCACATTAATCCGACCTTATGAGCCATATTCGGATAATGAGTAACTCTCCTGATCTTCTACTTGGAAAATATCAAGCTTGCCATGTGACAACAAGGCGCTGCATGTATCATTCTAAGCGGGACGAAGTGGAGCGAAAAATCCCTATGATGCTCCTTTGGAGCGCACCTGCTTAGGGATCCTTCGTCGCTTTCAGGTCATTCAGCGCGTTATCCTTCAAACAGGGAGAAGGTGTGAAGAATACTGCTAATAACACAGCTCTCCATCTTGACGCGCTTACCATCAACAAATATACTTCTATCATATGAATATATGTTCATATATTAATTTATCAAGAAAGGGCGATCATGGACATCCAAGTCCAACCAGCGATCGAGCAGCAGACCGCAGTCAGATTAGCTGAATTGTTTCAGGCCTTGAGCGATGCCAGCCGTTTGCGCATCCTCTCCACGCTGCTGAATGGGGCGATGAACGTCCGTTGCCTGGCAGGGAAAGTTGGGATCAGCGAATCAGCTGTCTCTCATCATCTTCGCGGGCTGCGCATGCTGCGCCTGGTAAGAGCAAGGAAAGAAGGGCGCCAGGTATTCTACTCCCTGGATGATGAGCATATCGACGAACTCCTTCGAAGCGGGCTTGATCACGTGCTCCATGGCTGAGGAGGAAGAAAAAGGTCAAAGCTGAAAATGAACAAATTCGCTCTCACCCGCAAAACTGGGGCAAAGAAGAATCAATGACAGAAGCAAAATTCCGACTCGATCTCAATACGCTCATCCCTGCCCAAACGATGAACCGCGACCGATTCGTCCGTCGGCTCGAAGAAACCCTTAAGAAAGCGCGCGGTATCCACCATAGCCATCTCACCTCTGAATCTCCCGCGTTAGGAATCTGCTTGCACTACAATCCGAATGTCCTTTCCGAAGCAGAAATCCTCAGGTTGATTGGAAATTCCAGCAGAAAGGTGTCCCAGCGTTATCCATTTTCCAGCCTACCCATCGATGGCATGGACTGTTCCGATTGTGCTACCGTCCTGGAACATGGGCTCTCTCGCGTGGAAGGCGTCCAAGAGATTGTCGTGGATTACGCCTTTCAAGAGATACATATCGAGTACGATAACCATCGCTTACGACCGCGCGACATTGAGAAGCATATCCGCAGACTTGGTTACAATGTGCCCAAACGTGGTATTAACCTTTTTCTTCATGAGAATGCCGGTTTGATTCTTAGCGCTTTGACAGGTCTCTGGGTGCTTCTCGGGTGGTCAGGCGAGAGCATATTAGCTTTTCATCCGTTCATCAACTACGCTTTCTACATGCTGGTATATCTCTTCGCAGGGCTTCCTCTCGCCTTGCGCGCCGTCAAGGAATTCAAACAGACACGCCGCTTTGATACCGATCAATTGATGCTCTTCGCCGCCATTGGAGCTGCCATCCTGGGGAAATGGCTGGAAGGGTCCTTCTTACTGTTCCTTTTTACTTTAGGGCACGCATTGGAACACCGCGCCTTAAACCGTGCCCAGAAAGCGATCCTTTCCCTGACCGACCTGACCCCCCGAATAGCGGTGGTCTTGAGAGAGAACGAAGAAGTGATCATCCCTCTCAGAGAGGTGAAAATCGGGGACCTTATATATGTGCCTCCCGGTTCTAAAATCCCTGTTGATGGGATCATCCAAGCAGGCAGTTCGAGCGTTGACCTTTCTTCGTTGACAGGCGAATCCCTCCCATTAGAGGTGGTTGCCAATGATCGGGTATTCTCAGGGACGGTCAATGGAGCCGGCGCGCTGCAGGTCAGGACGACGCGGCTGGCCAAGGATAGCACATTGGCTCGCATCATCCAGATGGTCGAACAGGCTCGTGCCCTGAAGTCGAGAAGCGAGTTACTCAGTGAGCGTTTGGCCCGATTCCTTGTGCCGGCCGTGCTCCTCATCGCCTTGTTCATGATCATCCTCCCCTTCATCTTCGGTCAGCCATTCAAACCATCCTTCCTGCGAGCGATGACGCTTCTCGTCGCTGCCTCGCCTTGCGCTCTTGTGTTGGGGACGCCCTCCGCCATTTTGGCTGGACTCGCTCAAGCAGCACATCATGGCATCTTGATCAAGGCCGGATCCCATCTGGAAAACCTGGGGAGGCTCAATAGCCTTGCATTTGACAAGACCGGCACGATCACCACAGGGAAACCGCATGTTACCGACATCATCACGCTCCCACCCGCAGAGGAAAATGGATTACTCCGTATCGCCGGCGCAGTAGAAAAACGTTCCGGCCATCCCCTCGCTCAAGCCATTGTCAACGCAGCAGAGAATAGGGGGCTGCCTCTCCCGGATCCGGAATCTGTCCAGTCAGAGACGGGTCAAGGGATTCGGGCGCGTGTTGACGGGAAGGATATCTGGCTAGGAAAGTGCCAAATCCTCTTAGGCGGGAACTCCTTATCCCCTAAGGACCTTCATCGTGTTGAGGTGTTTGAAGCCCAGGGAAAAACAGTCATCGCGGTGAAAGTGGAGGGCGAATTACAGGGCCTGATCGCCCTTGCAGACGAGGTCCGTCCCGAAGTAATTAACACGATCCTTCGGCTGCGGAAGATTGGGATCGATCCCATGCTTATGTTGACTGGTGACAGTGAGGCAGCTGCCTCCTCTATTGCCCATCAAGTGGGACTCGACCGGTACAAAGCGCAATTATCACCACAGGAGAAATTGCGTGCTCTGGCTGAACTGGAAACCAGCTACCACACCGTTGGGATGGTCGGCGACGGCGTCAATGATGCCCCCGCGCTGGCCTCAGCAACGGTGGGAATCGCTATGGGCGGAGCCAGAACGGAGGTTGCCCTCGAGACTGCTGATGTGGTTCTCATGGCCGACGATCTCTCCAAACTCCCCTTTGCCATTGAACTGGGTCGTCGGACCAAACGGATCATCCAGCAGAATCTCGTTATCGCCTTAGGCGTCATCTTCGGGCTTACCGCCCTGGCGATGACCAACCTGGCTGATATTGGGTTCGCCATTCTGCTTCACGAGGGCTCTACCTTATTGGTGGTTTTAAATGCCTTAAGATTGCTCTCTTTCCGTGAGACAGGCTCGATCGCCTCATAATAAACTACATTCCAGGATCTCTTTCTTGGGTGATATCCTCCCTTCGGAGTACAATTCAGACCAGCCAATGAAGATATTCTGAAGGCATTGATCATCCAGCGCGGATCACAAACATAGTACAAATCCCCCATCTCAACTGTCGGAGGCCTACATCTTATGCGAATGAGTCGGTTGTTCAGTGAAACTCTGCGGGAAATCCCCTCTGAGGCAAAGTCCCCAGGACATCAGTTGCTTCTCAGGGCAGGTTTCATCCGCCCCCTTGCCGCCGGGATTTTCAGCGAATTGCATCTTGGGCGTCGCGCCCTCAGTAAAATCGAAAGTATTATGCGCCAGGAAATGGATGCGATTGGCGGTCAAGAGATCCGCATGCCTGTTATCCATCCTGCCGAAATCTGGCAGGAGACCGGTCGTTGGGTTCAAATTGGCGACGAGATGGGTCGTTTCAGAGATCGAACTGGGCGCGACATGGTGCTGGCCATGACGCACGAAGAAGTCATTACTGACCTGGTGCGGAAAGAGGTGCGATCCTACCGCCAACTGCCTCTGCTGCTTTATCACCTCCAGACCAAATGGCGGGACGATCCTCGCCCCCGGGCGGGTTTGATTCGAG
>CAYGXU010000020.1:0-36844 GCA_964353875.1 uncultured Anaerolineaceae bacterium
CGAAAGAGGAGATTTCAACTGAGTAATCTGTATAGGTAAATTGTAGTGGTATGAGCCCGGCCTCGAATGAGGCCGGGCTCGGATTTTATATCTTCAATAGCTGCGGTTTTCAGACAAAGCAATCATAAGAGAAATACCGACATCTTTGCCAGGATCATGGTACTGGGCATGGTCGGACCAGAGTATTCTGGCTATTCTCGCCCGATTCTCCGCTTCGCGATTTTTTTACCTATCATTCCATGATGGATCGCTGCTACTTCTCCCGCCCATGGCGCTGGCAACACACCTTCAGCAGCCCGTGATATTCACATCAACAACAATCGATGGCCCGACTCATTAAGCTTGAAACAGTTCGGGGAAGACGCAGTCAGGATCATGAACGCAACCACCAACGAAGAGAAAGCTTTGGCTTTATTTCGTTTCATCCAACAAACCACCATGGTGATCGGCAATGTCCCCAGCGAGCCGGCCTATAACGATGACTATGTCGATAACCCAGAGGAATTGCTCAATGTGTATGGATCCCATTGGTGTGATGGGCTTTCTAGAATCGCGGAGGACATTATGCGATCTTCAATCATGTGGAGATCCGGAATGGGCAAAAGCATGGCATCCAGATTTTCGATGGGAATAATGTCCTTATTGAAAACTCAATTATCCACTCCTTTGATTCAGGCGTCCCAGGCAATGATGCCCACTGCCTATGCATCGATCCCACCAACTCGGCATACACAGTCGAAAACCTACAACTCCTAAACAACATTATTTATAATTGCAGTGGCGATGGTTCTCTCAATGCCCCTTATGAAACCATCAGAGAAGCCCTGACTGAGGTTCAACCCGGCGATACGATCTACCTTCGGGGAGATGCCCAGGGTCGTGAATATACTGAAACGCTTGCCTTCCCGGTTACCGGTACCGCCTCAGCTTCTATTACACTGCGAGCTTACTTGCAGGAGAAAATCATCATTTCTTCCTCTTCTCGAATAATCCATTTGGATCAACCCAATTGGGTTTTCGAGCACCTCATTTTCGATCACCAGGGCGGATCCGGAGACGCCCTTTAAATCCTCGGCGGCTACAATGCCATCTTCAATCAAGTCGAGATCAGAAATGGACAGAAATTCGGCATCGTGATTTTCGATGGAAATGATGGCATTGTGAAGCGGACCAGAGTCGCGCTGACAGTGAAACATTAGTACTCCCGGCAATTCGAGAGTCGAAGTGCCGCGGGGGAATCGCACTCGCCTATCCCATCGAATACCCATGGCAATTGCCCAGGCAAATTCCTCTGTTCTCCCTGGCATTACAGCGCATTGTCAAAGACCGGATGATGTGCCTCCTCTATCGCCCCATTTGCACCGCCAAAAGCCATTTCGTACATCGCCTTCAATAGCGCAAATGCGGGGAAAGAAGGGGGGCATGAGCAAATAAGAATCAAAGCCGATAGGCTGAGCAGATACTATCCATAATAGCATTATCGGGATATTTTGCGCGAAAGGAGAGTGATTTCTCCAACAAGCGCAGTGGTGAATATTTCAGGGGGTTGGGGTAGGTGTGCAGCCAAAAACAGGATGACCAGGGGATTTGCATTTGTCGGGATCAATCGTGGGCACTTGTGTAGCATTAGGTGTGAAGGTTGCGGTCAGGATTGGGGTTCTGCTTGGTGTAGAAGTGAAGGTTGCTGTCATTGTAGGGATCTTGCTCGGTGTGGGGCTGGGTGTGATCGTTAACGACGCTGTCGCAGAAGGTGTCTCACTGGGTGATGGTGTAATGCCAGGTCCTGGTGTGTTGCTGGATCCTGGCGCTGTGCTGAAACCTGGAGTTGCCTGGGGCACAAAGGTTGGATTTGGTGTGTTTCCCTCTGAGAAAGAAGTTGGGCTCACTGAGATGCGCGCAGCAGGTGATGATGTCGAATTATCCCCGGAGATGATTGTTAGGAGTGCCATCCCATTGTCGGCTTGGTTATCGGGTGTCGACAAGAGCACTGCCAAAGTCCCTGCCACGGCCGTCTCAATTCGACCGGGCGCTAACACCGTCCCTGGTTGAGGCGCGTTGGCCGTGGATAATGCCTCTATCGTTTGCATCAATTCTGCAGATCGGTCTGAAGACATATCCGCAAATGGCATCGGACCCCCATCGCCACCTCCAGCACTGCCACCGTTCGCCTGCCATCCAAGGAATCCCCACAGGATGGCGGCCGAGGCGATAAGCAAAAGCAATATGGAATATATACTTGACCTGCGACGCAGACGAAGGGAAGAGCGAAGCTTGGCAACTCGATAGGATATGCCCCGGAAGATCATCGTAGGATGGTCGAAAACCGGTGTGATGGTGGTCGCCTCCGTTGTGCGGCCCCTTTTCCGGCCATACACAGCCACCTGAAAAGCTTCATTGAAGGCCAGGATGGATGGATAACGATCCTTTTGGCTTTTTTCAAGCGCCTTGAGGATCACGGCTTCAACGCGCCCTGGCAAATCAGGCCGATAGAGGCGTGGAGGCGGGAGTGGCTCCGTAGCATGCATAATCACCACTCCCATAGGAGTCTCCGCTTCGTAGGGCAGTCGCCCGGTTGCCATCTGATAGAGGATTACCCCCAGCGAGTATTGATCCGATATAGAAGTGGCTTCCTCACCACGACATTGTTCGGGCGACATATAGGCAGGAGTGCCGATTAACGCTGAACCCGTAAGACTGAGCGAGGTGTCGATCACGCGCGCAAACCCGAAATCACTGAGCATGACCTTGCCCTCCTCGGTGATCAAAACGTTGGAGGGTTTGATATCCCGATGAACCACGCCATGTGCATGAGCGTAATCCAATGCCTGTGAGATCTGGTGTAAGATGTCAGCCGCAGCTGTCAAAGGAAGGGGACTACCGATCATCCTCTGCTGCAAGGTACCTGCCGTCATGAAGGGCATGACGATGTAGGAATATTCCCCCGTTTCACTATAGTCGAGGATAGGAACGATATTCGTATGCTGTAAGTGGCACAGGACCTGGATCTCCTGTTCAAAACGCGCCTTAAATTTCGGCTCTTGCGCCACATACGGCGAGAGCACTTTAACCGCAACTTCTCGGTTATCCTTGCTATCATATGCCCGGTAGACTGTTGCCATCCCCCCGCGGCCGACCTCTTCCAGAATACGATAGCGACCAAGTAGCTTTCCTACTAACTCAACCATCTCTTTTCATCATGTGGGTGATCACGCATCAATGGGGTTCTTGAAATATTACGCCTGAAACACCCAATATTCGGAGTGAGCGGGAGTTCCTTCTCTCCTATGCTAATCAGTATAAGAACATTATGCGATCATTTCAAAACATGTCAGCCGCAGATACCACCGCCTATTCCAGAAAATCCCGTATTCGTAGTTGGCCCTCAACGGGCCACGATGCACATAATCTCAGATAATTCCAGCGAATGATTGGGTCTCTTGGAGAGTAAACAGCATTCACTTAGAGCAATATTAGATATACTCTCTCATAGAGCCGATTTCCTCCTTAAACTCAATATCCGTTTCTTTCCATCCCCTCCACCCTGCTCTCTTCTGGTGATCGCCTCTCCATTCGCTCATGATCGCTGCCGATTAGGTTGCCAAGGTGAGTACTCGCGCAAGATAGAACTCCCCATGAACTCGCGCAAGATCGAGTTGTCAGGGATCAGATTGGTATCCAAGGGCAACATCCATTCCAGCAAAGCCAATAAGCGTTTCGCTTCGATATGTTCTTCCGAACGGTAAGGCACCTGCCTTAAGAGCGGTTCAGCCAGCGGAGCCAGGGCGGATAACTCATACGCCAGGGCGGAATTGAACATTACATCTGCATTTTCCTGATAAGGGAAGATGTTGCGCTTTTCCCCTCGCCGGACAGATTCCCAACGGCGGATGGTTTCTAAAGCGTTATAGCCGCGTTCTGCAGCATCCCTTACGATTCTCCGAATGAGCCTTGTGTCTGTGGTGGACACACGGTTATAACGATCAAGGTTGAGTTGTGTGAGCGCTGAGACGTAGATGCGGTAAGTTTGTTCAGTCGCAATCAGTGGGATCAAATCCGGATTTAACCCGTGAATCCCTTCTAAAATGATGATATGGCAGGAGCTCAGTTGAACGACTTCCCCTTGCTCTTGTCGACCTGTGATGAAGTTGTAGCGAGGCAATTGGACGCTCTCACCAGCGATCAAATTCCTCAGATTTTGATTGAGGCGTTCCAAGTCGAGCGCCGCCAGGGCTTCATAATCATACTCGCCATTTTCGTCTAATGGGGATTTTTCACGATCTACGAAGAAACGATCCAATTCAATTGGGAAAGGGGAAAGCCCAAGTGCGATCAATTGGATCGACAACCGTTTTGAGAATGTGGTTTTCCCAGAGGCAGATGGCCCCGAGATCAATACTAAGCGCACAAGCTCGTGACGCTTCATAATCTGTGCTGCAACCTCGGCGATCCGTTGTTCGTGTAGGGCTTCCGAAACAAGGATGATCTCCTGCCACCGACCAGAAACGATGGCATCATTCATCCCTCCAACGCTGGGGATTCCGAGTGTTTTGAGCCAGTCGCCATAGAGCCGGAATGCTTTCAGCAGCTTCGGGTATTGCGGGGGCGATTTAAGCTTCGTCGGAATCTGTTGTTGAGGAAAAGAAAGGGTGAAGCCATCACCAACAAGCGTCAGTCGGAACCATTTTAGATACCCTGTGTTGGGAACCATGTAACCATGATGATAATCCCGAACTCCAAGGAGTTCATAGAGCACAAGGGTTGGCTTACGACGATGTTCAAGCAAGCTCACCTTATCCAGGAAACCTTTTTCTTTGAAATAATTGATCGCCTCCGCTGTCGACACCTGGGATTTTACGAAGGGAAGACTGGCTTCCACCAATTCACGCATCCTGGCTCCCAAGCTGGCCAGTTCTTCCTTATTCAATGGAGTACGACGCTCAACCTGGCAGAAATATCCCCCGGAAGCGATGGAATGCTCGATATACAATTGAGCTTCGGGGAAAAGTTCATCGAAAGCCGCAGAAAGAAGAAAGGTGAGTGATCGTCGATAGATCCTCATGCCATCCGCATCCGCCATTGTCACTGGTCGTACATGCGCATCCATTTCCACAGGAAAGGTTAATTCGCGTAATTCCCAATTGACGATCGCGCCAACAACCGGTGCTCCTTCGCCATTCAGTTGTTTTAGGAATTCCCCCAATTGAGTTCCGCGGGGTCCTTCTAACACACGCCCATCAGGCAAATGGATTTGCACTGTGTCCCGAGGAGTTGCCTCTTTAATAACTTTTTCCTTCATTAATTTCTTTTTCACTTTCTACTCCGACACTCGCGATTGTACCCTAGAACCACCTAAAGCCGACATTACAGAATTCCTACTCATTTGGTTCAGGTTCCATTGAGTATTCTCTGTTATGCTATATAAATGTAGTTATCTCACTAGGCTCCAGGTACAAGGGGACCTAGAGCAATTGAGCATTGACGCGACGAGCGCCTGTATAGGATACACGGGCGCTTCGTCTATTCCTACCCCTCCTTTCTTCCTATTCCCCATGATTTCGCCAAAGGGGTAAGGTTTTCCTACTACCTTGAAAACAATATCCTTGCCCTGAGTTGAGAAGGATACCTTTTATGTCATTCCGAGAGAAACGAGGTGGAGCGAAGAATCCCTCGGATAGTCCCTATAGAAGCGATGTCTCAGGCTTTCTTCTTCGCTACGTTCCTTAGGATGAGATTACGGCATTTTCCTACCTCGTGGCGGCGGCACAATTCCATAAGCAACCACCTTACAAACTTGGTATTTCCCCAATAAAGCCTCTTCCATAAACTAGTTGCAAAACCAATACCTGGCCATCCACCCTTAAATAGCCGGAGAGTGAGGATGACCCCACTCTCCAGTATCTTCATTTTCAGCCATTAGATCGTACAACCGTTTAGGCTTTAGGAACCTCCGCTGGTCGACAACAGAGCACAAGTTGACGTGCAGCCCTCACTTCATCCATCCGCCCAAAGTGTGTATTGTGAGGCGCGGTCTGAAGCACATCGGGGTTGAGATGCGCTTCCTGTGCAATACTGAGCATGGCCGCAATAAAAGCATCCAGTGTCTCGCGGCTTTCGGTTTCCGTTGGTTCGATCATCAAAGCTTCATGCACAATCAATGGGAAGTAGTTCGTTGGGGGATGAAAGCCATGATCCATCAAGCGTTTGGAGATATCCAGGGCGTGCACCCCAGGAACATCTGGCCACTGCCCCTCTGCGACAAACTCGTGCATGCAGATTCGATCAAAGGGGATGTGGTAGGTCTCCTTGAGTAGCGTCCGTACATAATTAGCATTTAATACGGCATGATCGGCCACTGCCCGCAATCCTTGTTTTCCCAGCATGCGCATATACGTATAAGCACGCACAAAAATGCCAAAGTGGCCATGGAAGGCTTTCACACGACCGATGCTCTTCTTTGGGGTAATCAACCCATAGAGTGGAGCTTCTTCTTCATCCCCCTCATCGACGATCTCAACCAGCGGTGCTGGCAGGAAATCGACCAACTTCTCAGAAACACCAATCGGCCCAGAGCCCGGGCCACCGCCACCGTGTGGCGTCGAAAAAGTCTTATGCAGGTTGTAATGCAGGACATCAAAACCCAAATCACCCGGTCGCACCACTCCCAGAAGAGCGTTCATGTTGGCGCCGTCACCGTATAACAATCCACCACAATCATGCACTCGTTGGGCGACTTCGAGAACATGCTCTTCAAACAATCCCAGGGTATTAGGATTGGTGAGCATCAAGCCTGCTACGGTGTCATCACAAACCTGTTCTAGCTTCGCCAGATCGATATTGCCTCTCGGGTCGGATGGCAACTCCACAACTTCCATCCCAGCCATGGAGGTGCTGGCAGGATTAGTCCCATGGGCCGAATCAGGAACGAGGATTTTCTTACGTTTTAGGTCATCCCGGTCACGATGATAGGCCTGGATAACGAGCAATCCGGTCAACTCACCATGCGCACCTGCTGCAGGCTGCAGACTCACGCCAGCGAACCCACCAATCTCCATTAACCATTGCTGCAATTCATACATCAAAGCCAAATTGCCTTGCGAAAGAGCTTGATCTTGGAGGGGATGGGAGAAAGCGAAACCGGGTAATCGGGCGGCATCCTCGTTCACTTTCGGATTGTATTTCATCGTACAGGAGCCGAGCGGGTAGAAGCCCGTATCGATGGCATAATTGAATTGCGAAAGCCGGACGAAATGGCGTACCACATCGATCTCAGAAAGTTCGGGCAGGGGCAAATCTTTTCGAACCAGATCCTTGGGCAACTCAAAGCGTTTGACATCAGATTCGGGGATGGAAACCGATTTTCTTCCCGGGGAGGACAAATCATAGATCAAGGGTTCAGTCATGGGTCACCTCCTCCAGTGCTGTAACAAACATATCGATCTCCTCTTTTGAGTTGACCTCCGTCACGGCCACCAACATATGATCTTTCAACTGATCATATTCCTGCCCTAGATCGTATCCGCCTAAGATGTCGTAGTCGAGCAGGAGGTCATTGATTTCGGCCACAGATCGTGGGCAAGCGATGACAAACTCATGGAAGAATTCACCCTGAGTCCACAATTTGTAGCCATCCAATTCGTTGATTCGTTTGGCTGCATAGTGCGCCTTGTGATAGCAGAGCTCAGCCACTTTTCGCAATCCCTGTTTTCCCATCAACGACAGGTAGACTGCAGCGGCAAGCGCCATCAAGCCTTGATTGGTGCAAATATTCGATGTCGCCCGTTCCCGGCGGATATGTTGTTCTCGGGGCGTTAAAGTAAGCACATACCCTCGCTGGCCTCGGCTATCCACCGTTTCGCCCACCAGTCGCCCGGCCATCTTCCTCACATAATCATTGCGCGTAGCGAAGATACCCAGATACGGCCCGCCATATGAAAGGGGGATCCCTAATGGTTGACCCTCACCTACGACAATATCCGCGCCAAACTCAGAAGGCGGCTTAAGCAAACCAAGCGTAATTGGATTGACTACGACACAAAGCAGCGTTCCAATTTTATGGGCGGCGGCAGCAAGGGCACTAAAATCTTCAATACGACCAAAAAAATCCGGGTACTGAACAGCGACCATAGCCGTATTCTCATCCAGAGCTGCGGTCAAGACCTGCTGGTCATTTTCCAGGTCTTTGTCCCCACTGATCTCAAGACCCGCTCCGATCATATAGGTGCGCACCACTTCGCGAAAATGAGGATGGATCGCCGGTGAGAGTAAGATCTTCGTTCGCTTCATACGGTGGTGGTTAAGCGCCAGGATAACCGCCTCAGCCAGAGCTGTGGCGCCATCATAATGGGAAGCGTTTGAGGCATCCATCCCTGTAAGGTTACAAATCAAGCTTTGATATTCAAAAATTGCTTGAAGTGTGCCTTGCGAGACTTCCGGCTGATAGGGAGTGTAAGCTGTGTAGAACTCATTTCGCCGGATAATATGGTCCACAACTGAAGGGATGAAATGATGATAGGCGCCGGCTCCCAAGAAACAGGAGAAATGCTTTGCATCCAAGTTTGCTTCTGAATAAAGCTGCATCTCCTGCATAATTTCCATCTCCGAGATGCCTTCGGGGAGATCAAGGTCAGGGAAACGAATTTCCTTGGGGACATCCTGATAGAGATCCTCGATCCTCTCAACGCCAATCGCTTTCAGCATTAACTGACGATCTTTGTCAGTGTGAGGTATGTAAACCATTCGTTACCCCCGTTCTTCTACGTATTTCTGATAAGCTTCAACATCCATTAAATCACCCAATTCATTCGGATCCTGGATTTCGAATTTAGCCATCCAAGCGGCGCCGTAGGGGTCGGAATTGACGAGCTCCGGAGAATCGGCCAGGTCCTCGTTGATTACTGTGATTTTGCCCGTGGCGGGGAGATTAATATCCGCTGCGGCCTTCACCGATTCGACCACCGCAAACGCTTCGCCCATCTTGACCGTATCACCAATGGCTGCTGTGATTTCAACATAGACTACATCTGACAGTTGATCCTGAGCATAATCCGTAATACCCACGGTGCCGATATTGCCCTCGACTCGGATCCACTCGTCGCTTTCTGTGTACTTTAAATCTTTTGGAAATTTCATCAGTGCCTCCTTTATCGTAGTAGTTATTGATTGTAGACCGAAATTAAAACCGCACGCATATTCGCGTGCGACCTCTGTCTCTAACCTGAGAGATTCGCCGTTTTCTCTACGGCTTGCCCCTTCGGTGCCACTTGGCTCTCCAGAGGTGCGGCTAGAAAGGGTCCTTTGACCTGAGAGTTTCACCTCGTGCATAAATCGCTTCACGAGGCTTGCCCCTTCGGCGCCCAATTTCACCGGGACTCTCCCCTCTCTGAGCTGCGCTGTTATCTGACATTCTAAAAAAGCACCCTGCAAATGTCAAGTTGAGGTCATTACAAGAGTTCAATGACGATCATCTACAATTCGATGGGTGTATATAGACCGATGGCGCCTCTATTGTATCCTAATCCATCTCCCTAGGACTTAACCCAGCTGAATCATCTTGAAGAACAAAATTCTCGCCTCGGATGTAAGCTATTTGTAAGGATCACATTCGATGACAAGAAATACAATCAAATTGCCAGTCTCTATACCAATCTGGGGATAGTGCGCATGATTCTGACCAGTGAGGAAGAACGTCTTTGGTTTGCGCGAAATCTAGCATGTGGCTTGATTTCCTATCTGGGCATGACTCACCCCCCCGTTTGGGTCGAGAATCTGCTGAAATATCCCCCCATGCCCTTTGAACGTGTGTCTTCTACCTGTAATATCCAAATAGATCTCTTGCGGGAGATACAGGAAAGGCTGATTTACGTCGGTAGTCGGATTATCTCCCCTACAGACTTACCCGAAGATGAACGCCGTTATGCCTTGGCTCGCGAAGTCATCATTGCGGTCGGGGGAAGCAAATATGGTCACTCTATTGGTTTGCCCCAATTGATAGTTCCATATTTGGCTGAATTACAGGACTACTTCGCGCGGGTACTCCTCGCGCCCGATGCTTTCATTCTCAAATACCGCAACCAGGGTGGAATTTTGCGCAATTTCGCCCAGACTTTCCTTATCCCTCCCCGTATCGCCATGCTCCGTTGGGAAGAGGCGCATTCCTATTAAACTGGAAGATCCCAACCTTCGAGGGCATGCCGCGATGAGCAACTGATGCAGTTGCTTTTCTCGAATAAATCCCCATGCTTTTATGAAACGTAAATCAGAGAGTACTCCAATGCAATGTTTGGCATCACTTCCCTAATGGCTCAAAACGCGCACTGAAATGACGTAGAATCTCAGGAGCATATGTTAATCGGTAACCAGGGATCGCATTACGATGTTGCAGAATTTTAACCATCACCTTGATCACAAAATCAAGATGTGCCTGGGTGTACACCCTGCGCGGGATGGCAAGCCGAACCAACTCCAAAGGGGGGTGGATCATCTCCCCAGTCTTCGCATCAGGGCGAGCAAACGCAACCGATCCCAATTCCACTGCCCGGATCCCTCCTTCGAGGTACAACTCAATCACCAGCGATTGGCCCGGAAAAGCCTCTCGAGGGATATGGGGGAGCATGCCGCCCGCATCCACGTAAATCGCATGCCCCCCAGGGGGTTGCACGATCGGAACCCCGATGTCAAGCAGTCGCTCGCCTAAATAGCCTGTTTGGCCGATGCGATAAGCCAGATAACTCTCATCCAGACCTTCCCACAACCCTACAGCAATCGCATCCAGATCTCTACCTGCCAAACCCCCATAGGTAGGAAAACCCTCACGCAGGACGAGTTCACTCTTTGCCCGTTGGAAGAGCGCTTCGTCATTCATCGCCAAGAAACCTCCGATATTCACAATGGCATCTTTTTTGGCACTCATGGTGGCGCCTTCAGCCAAGGAGAACATTTCCTGGGCGATCTCCAACAATGACTTCTCAGCATAGTCCGGTTCGCGCAATTTGATAAAATAAGCATTTTCAGCATAGCGACATGCGTCAATAAAGAAGGGGATCTCATGACGACGATAAATGGCGCTCACTTCTCTAAGGTTTTGCATAGAGACCGGTTGACCGCCGACCGCATTATTGGTGATGGTGATCATTCCGAAGGGGATGTTCTCGCGCCCAACTTCCGCAATGAACGCTTCCAGGCCATCTACATCCGTATTCCCCTTGAAAGGATGCCGACTGCTCGGATCGGCTGCCTCAGGCACCATTAGATTGATTGGATTCCCACCACGGGCGAGGATGTTCGCTTGTGTCGTATCGAAATGTGTATTGGAGGGGATACAATTCCCTGACTGTACCAGAAGCGCACAGAGGATGTTCTCCGCTGCACGCCCTTGGTGAGCAGGGACGAAATATTGAAAGCCGAAGATGCGTTCAATCGCCTCTTTCAATCGAAAATAGGAACGAGCACCCGCATAAGCCTCATCGCCTTGCATGATGGCAGCCCATTGATGGTCGCTCATGGCTCCGGTGCCCGAGTCTGTCAATAGATCAATGTAGACTTGCTCCGAGCGCAAGTTGAAGATGTTGTAGCCTGCCTCCTTAATCGCTGTTTCTCGCTCTTGCCTGGAAATTAATCGAATAGGCTCCACAGCCTTGATACGAAAGGGTTCGGGCGGGTAAGAGTTCATTCGATCCTCCTTAGAAAGGCTACTGTCAGTTTAACATAAGTCTCTGATACACTGTAGTTCTGCACCTAACCAGACATACATGCGCTTTGTCATAAGGAGAAACTGTGAATAGCGATAAATCCAAACTTCAAATCGTCACCCATGTGCTTGGACCAGCAATGACCAATTCATACCTGGTGGGAGACCCCAGTAGTGGCATAGCAGTGGCAATCGATCCTGCATGGAATGGGGAGATCATCGCCAGAGAAGCCGTACAACGAGGATGGCAGATTACTGCGATTTGGCTCACACATGCACATTTTGATCATTTTGGGGGCGTTGCTGAAATCGTCAGACTCAGTTCGCGCGAGATCGACATCGCCCTTCATCCCGATGATTTGCCCCTTTGGAAAGCGCATGGTGGGGCTTCACTCTTTGGTTTCCCCGCCTTTGATCCGGGTCCCGAGCCGAATCAAGCGCTGGAACATGAGATGAAGCTGAATCTTGGTGAATTCACTTTTGAAGTGCGTCACACCCCCGGCCATTCTCCAGGTCATGTGATCTACATTGCTGAGCAACAGAATATGGTCTTTTGTGGAGATCTCATTTTCATGCAGGGTGTTGGACGGACGGATTTGCCCGGCGGCGATTGGAAAACATTGCTGCGAAGCATCCAAGAGAGTATCCTCAGCCTGCCGGACGATTATCGCCTGATGTCCGGACATGGCCCGGAAACCACTGTAGGCCAGGAGAAAAGGACGAATCCCTTCCTATCCTCAGGATTCACAGGACCTTATGGAGATCCCTGATCGACCTCTGCGGGCAGATAAGTACTTTGCAGCCAAAGCAAGAACGTATACAACGACCCTCCAGGAGCTTTAGGAGCGGTTGCCACGATATCCACCCATAATGGATACTCTTCTGGTTTATCCATGGAAGAAGATGGATATCGACCTTCCAGGCGAACAATATTCGTCCCCTCAATCGTTTGGTCAAAAAATAGGAAACCAATCCCTCCCGGATATTGACTGACGCGCTCAAGCATCATCTCAGGAGTTGCCACGAGGGATGCGAAAGGAGAGAAAGATTGCCCATTCATGACGAGGCTCATGAAATGCTCTCGAACGGCATCGCCAGGCATCGGGATCACCGGCTTGACTTCGCCCAAACTCAGATCGAAAGAATCCCAGGTCTGGATCCGTCCGGAAAACAAGCCTGATAATTCTTCCAGTGTAAAAGAAGATCGTGAATTCTGCGGATGAAGAATGACAGCAATCGCCTTCCGTCCAAGAGGGGTAGCAAACCAGTCGAGCGGAGGCTGCTGCGCGATGATCGCCAATTCGACCTGTCCGCTCTCGACAGAAGAGAGCAGACTTGTGGAGGGAAGAACTTCGAGAAAGAGGTCTCCCTGATAGAGCGCATCGTTCGCATACGCGTTCATCCATGAGACGACCGCAGGCTGCAAACTCGATGAGGCGGCTAATCGATAGATAGAATATTGTGTGGGAGTGGGTTCGACCGTTTCAGCACAGGCTGATATCATCAGCCCGAGCGCCAAAAGCATGCAAAATTTACCCATACAGGACTCCATAAACGATCCCCGCCAATCCGATGATTGCGCAATAAGCCGCGAAGAGGGTTAACGACCTTTGGGTGAGATATTGCAGGAACCATCGTATCGCAAAATAGCCGACCACGGCAGCCGTCAGAAAACCGCTAAGTAGAGGCAACAATTGCGACAGATTTTCTATAGATTCAATTAAATCAACGAGTGTAATTAAACCCGCTCCTATCATAATGGGGATCGCCATAAGAAATGAAAATCGAGCAGCATCTCTACGTTTAAGATTCCGGATCAATCCAGCAGCGATTGTGGAACCGGATCGAGAGATTCCCGGAAAAAGCGCTAGAACCTGAAAGAAACCAATCCAGAGGGAATCACCTATTCCGGCTTCATTCAGGGATCGAGAGCGTTTGCCAATTAACTCACTTGCGAAAAGCACAATCGCATTGAAGAGAAGAAAAGCGCATACAGCAACCGGACTGCTAATGGCTTTCTCCACAAGCGATTTGAGCAAGAATCCCGCAAACGCAGCTGGAAGGCTAGCGATCAGTATTAGCCATGCCAAACGGGAATCCGGCTCATCGAAACGCCTGTGTTTGAGGCTTTGAATCGCAGCTCGCGGGAGAGAGACCACATCCTTCCAGAAATAGGCGATGACGGCGACTAGTGTCCCCCATTGAACCAAGACATCAAAAATAAAGGTAGGTTGAGGGTCAAATTGCCAGCCTAAGAACCAAGGTACGAGCACGAGATGCGCGGTTGACGAAATCGGCAAGAACTCGGTCAATCCTTGGACTATTCCGAGAACAATGGCCTGCAAGATGGTCATTTAGGTCCCTTCAGGTCGGTGTTTTTGATATTGTGCGCGGAAGTCGTGCGCGAACGCTTCCAACTTACCCTGGAATATTGCTTTACGGAGGTCTTCAACCAGCATCATCAGGGTTTGCAGATTATGAATCGAGAGCAGCGTTGCGGATAGTATCTCTCCCGCCATGATCAAATGTCGCAGGTAAGCACGGCTAAAAGTTCGACAGGTATAACACGAGCAGCTTTCATCGATTGGTCGGTGATCCTCTGTAAATGCTGCATTGCGCAGATTGACGCGTCCATTTCTTGTTAATGCAGCATGATTGCGCGCCATGCGAGTAGGCAGCACGCAGTCAAAAAGGTCGATGCCGCGCATGACCGCCTCTACAATATCCTCCGGGGAGCCCACTCCCATCAGGTAGCGCAACCTGTCATCTGGCAGTATAGGGCAGACCATATCAAGCACCCCAAGCATCTCTTCTTTACTTTCGCCTACCGATAGCCCTCCTATGGCGATGCCAGGCAAATCCAAAGAGGCGATGAATTCTGCTGATTTCGCACGCAAATCAGGGAATACCCCGCCCTGGATGATTCCGAAGAGAGCCTGATCTTCTCGCCTCTTGACCTTCAAACACCGCTCCGCCCATCGATGTGTACGTTCTAAGGCTTCCTCGTTGTAGCTCCGATCATAAGGGGGAGCACATTCATCGAGGGTCATGATAATGTCGGCTCCGAGTTTTTCTTGAATGGCGATTATATTCTCCGGAGTGAATTGATGTTGCGAACCATCGAGATGGGAATGGAATGTGACACCCTCAGAGTTGACTTGGCGACGATCGGCAAGAGAGAAGACCTGAAACCCTCCCGAGTCGGTTAGCAGCGGCCCGGGCCATGCCATAAAATTATGAAGCCCGCCCATGCGGTCGATGATCTCCTCTCCAGGGCGAAGATTGAGATGGTAAGTATTGGCAAGCAGAAGCGTTGCCCCAAGCTCTTGTAGTTGCTGTGGCGTTAGCGCTTTAATAGTTGCTTGAGTGCCAACCGGGGCGAAGAGTGGAGTACGCAGAACGCCGTGGGAGGTGAGGAACTCCCCCGCTCGACCCATACCGTCTCGCGCATGCAGTCGGAACTCAAAAAGTTTCAACTTGCCGTCCATCTACGTCCCGAGCACTCCTGCGGTGTTCTTATCAGAAGAAAATCATCCATCCTTGTACTGAGAAGCAGAACAAATCTCACTGGAAAGTAAGAGGGGAATCCAATTCCCCTTCAGATTCACATGCTGACCATCATACCACGGGACAGAAATAAGATAGGGGGAGTTCCAACCGGAATGATGTTCTCGACTTGCGATGAGAAGTGTGGTCGATCGTCATGTTTTGGATAACCTCGCTGAAATGATATCTCGGGCAGATTCCCGAAAAATAATTCCATTGATCTTTCCATCCAGTCCGCTTATACTCGAACCCATGCTCTCCCATCTTGCATACTCCAATTGGTTGGAGGTCGATCGGGGGGCGATCGCCAACAATTTCCATAAGCTTCAGCAAATTACTTCGACGCGGGTAATGGTAGTTGTAAAAGCCAATGCCTATGGCCATGGAATTACTGAAGTCTCTAAAGTAGTGGCCAATGCCGGAGGCTCCTATTGCGGTGTGGCGCGCATCGATGAGGCGCTTGAACTTCGCCGGGCAGGGATTCATACTCCCATTCTAATCCTCGGCTATACTCCAAGCGAATGCTTTCCGCAGGCAATCGAAAACCAGATTACCCTCACGCTCTTTCAGTCAGAGCAAGTGGAGGTGCTTTCCCATGCAGCCTCCTCAATCGGCCATAAAACCTTAGTCCATGTGAAAGTGGACACGGGGATGTCCCGATTGGGCGCTTCGCCCCAAATGGCTTATGAGCTCATCCAACGCCTTGCTGACGAACGGAGTATTTATGTCGAGGGAATTTTCAGCCATTACGCCTGTGCGGATGAGCCTAGCAAACCGATTACTGCACAACAGGAGCGGCTCTTTCTTGACCTCCTGGCTGATTTACAGTCAGTTGGTCTCCGCCCGCCCTTGGCTCATGCCGCCAACTCCGCTGCAGCCCTTACCAGGCCTTCCTCGCGATTAGACATGGTCAGGATCGGCATCGCTTTATATGGGATGCACCCCTCCTCAGAGGTACAACTTCCCAGTAGCTTCAAACCCGCATTGATATGGAAATCCCAATTATGCTCTGTTTTCGACCTTCCTGCAGGTCGCGGAATCAGCTATGGTCACGATTATGTTACTCAAGGGGAAGAAAGGATCGGGGTAATCCCGGTTGGATATGGCGATGGTTATCGTCGAATTCCTGGCAGTCAGGTGCTTATTCATGGTCGACGAGCGCCAGTTGTGGGTCGGGTATGCATGGACCAAATGATGGTCAGCCTCAATGAGATCCCCAAAGCCAAAGTTGGAGATGAGGTTGTCCTTCTCGGTACGCAGGAGGGTGAGACGATCCGAGCTGAGGATTTGGCGCAGGCGTGGACGACCATCAATTACGAAGTGACTTCTGGTATCACCGCACGTGTCCCTCGTCTTTATTACAGTTAGAAATGATACCTCCTTATCAATGGCAATGAATCCAGCGTGTCGACATTCAATTCATTTGGCATTACGTTAAAGGGATTTAGAGAGTAATCAGGGTGTAATAACCCCAAGGCCATTTAGCTATCCAATCACTTGGGGTGCTTTTTGAAAGCTCATTTCTAGCCGATCAAGTCTCGGGTTAGCCGGGGACCTGATAGCGCTGAATAATATTGGGGACCAGATATTCTTCAAAAGCTCGCTGCAGGTCATACTCCGGTGACCATCCCCAATCTTCCTGCGCCGCCTGATCATCGATATCCCCAGGCCAGCTATCCACAATCTTCTGACGTCTTTTATCGGGTTCGAAGTTCACCTTCGCACCAGGAAAAGCTTTCAGCACGATTTGATAGATCTCTTTGGCAGTCACACTGAAGCTGGTAATGTTATAAATAAGCCGGGAGAGGTTCCTCCTGGGAACAGACCAGAGGTCGACCAGAGCTTTGATCGCATCCGGCATGGCCATGAAAGGTAAGCGCGAGTCTTGTCGAACGAAGCACTGATAAGGAAGCCCCTGGGCAGCTTGATGGAGCATTTCAGGGCCATAGTCACTTGTCCCGCCAGTTGGCAGAGTAAAAGCACTAATCAAGCCCGGGAAGCGTAAGCAACGAAAATCAATCTTCCCTGCTCCGGTTTCTGCGCCAAGCTGGCGGTAATGGTTGGCGTAATAACGACCGAGATGTTCACAATAGAGCTTATTGCATCCATACATTGTTTGGGGTGATAGCCACTCATCCTCTTTGACTTTGCCCGCATGCTGCTTGTCCTTCAAAGTTGGCAGTCCGTAAGCTGCGATGGAACTGGGGTAAATAAGCTTCACGGGTCGCCCTTGCCACTCCGACTGCTCAATTGCCAGCCGGAGTAAATTCAATGTGCCCTCGACATTAATCCGATGGGCAGCCTCAGGGTTGTATTCGGCCCGCGTGGAAAGGATGGATGCCAGATGATATATCGTCCGAATCTCATATTCCGCGACGAGACGGCCAAGCAGCATACTATCGAGGATATCGCCCTGTACAAAACGATGGCAGTAAGGTTGCAAATCTTTGTCTAACTCTTGGATATCTATTCCAACGATGAAAATATCCTCTCTGCGGCCTAAGTGCTCGATCAGACCATGTCCAATTTCGCCATTGGCTCCTGTAATTAAGACAACTTCTTTACGCATATCTCCCTCGATCATTGAATGACATAATGGAACAATGGAAGGGGCTACCCGAAATTTATGATCCAAGTCCATATCACACTCAGAAATGTACAAATATCATCGTAGCATAATTATGGTGATTTGTGGGGAGAATTGGAAAAAGTAGGGAGGCAATTCATCCAGATCAGTGGAACAATTCCCCCAGTAGATTCCTATTACATACCATCGCCCCTTTCAAATTTGTGTACAGACCGATTTCGCGCTTAAAGCCCTAATCTCAACCGTGAGTGAATAGGATTCTAGATATTTCTTAAGGGCAATCGAAGACACTCCAGCTCAGGAAATTACTTGATCTTGTTTGAAACCATCGAGGAGTTTATTCTATCTAAAGACGCTTCGGTCACCGCCTCTCCATAAAATAAGCCACCTCAAGCAAAAGGCTTGCCTTCAAGGTCACCCAGGTGTACTATGGTTATAATCAGCAAACGGGCAATCTCTTCCTAAGCAGGTTTTCTTATTAAAGCACTAGGTCGCCGATTTGCGACCTAGGCTGAGTGGAAACTACGGGTAGAGGTTGCCCGTATTTTGTACCTGTATTATCCCATATATCCAACCTGTCACAGATGAATGCAAGGAACCTGTAAGGCAGAGTAATCTCCCTGGATGTTCTCTGCCAATCATAAGGGTAAATGAAATAGTCAGGCATGCCATAATTCCTTCGAGCAGGAAATGCATGACTAATAAACCTCTTCAGTATTTTTCCTTCATCCCCAATTCCAGGGAGTACCCAAAGTACTATTCGAGGGATAGCGATCCGAGCCGCTTCTTGATTGCCCTTGGATGACTGGTAGAACCTCGAAATATGCATTTCATACGCCAGAAATGGCGCGGAAACCTCCTTTACAAGCGTTTTGAAGTCAAGAATACAAAAAACAAGACCTTTGGACTACTTTGCTGAAGAGGCAACCTTGTGCTACAGTAATGAAAAGATATGGTGCAGCTGAGGTGTTCTTATGTCTCTTACTCCTCGTAAGACCCTCAATGATAACTACATCGATGGGATGACTTGCGCGATTTGCGGTAATTCGAATTTAAAAATAGTTCACATTGAGGTATACCCGGATTTCGTATTGTGTGAAGCATGCAATTCCGCTTTTGTCGTAGAGGATGAAGGCAATTGGATCATGTATGGCAAGATATCCTCCGACTACCCTAAGACCAATGAGTTTGCGCATCGCCAATGGACCTGGTTGCAGGCAGTTGCGGAGCGCGCTGAGAAGGAACGCAATGAATGGGAAGCTGCAAAGGTTCAAGAGGATATTTCACCTCCTCAAATTGAAGAACCTCACCCGAAGGCAGAGGAGAAAATCCCCACATCAATTCCAGAACCCGCTAAAACCGCTGTCCCTCACTCAAAGGTAACTCAAGCCCATCCATCGCTAGGCGCGTTACTCCGAAAAGTCGAGCAAGCAGAAAAGGAAGCCGAAACTGCTCCACCGGAACCCCCCACCTGGGAACCCGAGTTTGCTCAACCAGGCGTAGAAAGCCAAGTTGACGCGACTCAAGCTGCCCGGATTTCTCATCTTAAAACCGAGCCTATGGATGAGGTAATAGCTGAAAAGCCCCAAATGACTGGGAGACCAGAACAGGTTTTTGAGGAAGCCATTGAAATGGAACTCGAAGAAGAACCTCTTTTGGAGGAACCATCCCCCATGAAAGCGTGGGAGCAATCCAGGGATGAGAGAATTCAAGAGCAAAAACAAGCAGAACCAGTTTCGGTCTCACCCACAGGTTCGCCCCAACCTTTTGAGTGGAATCCCAGTGAACCGGAGCCCAGCAAGCGATATCAGGTTACCGTTCGTGGCGATCAACTCAAACATCCGAAGAACCTTTGCGCACATTGCCTGCGTCAACCCGATAAAGAGTTTACCGTTCCCGGTAGCCTACCCGACATGAACCGTCCAGGGAAGCGAAAGGCTTTCGCTTTTGAGCTTCCTTTATGCAGAGATTGTCTGCAACGAAGTAAAGCCGTTGGTGAAGAAGAGAAAAATGCCAAATTACTGGCAAAATTGGTCTCAGCGCTGATCGCATTGATTTCTATGGTCGCTTTACTTGCATTGGGTTTGGTCAAGCTTAATCAACAACTTTTAGCAGGAATCTTTTTCCTCCTCAGCTTCGCTGCTTTAAGCTATACCCTCGCTTCTCTTCTTCTTCACAAACGTGCCAGCCGTTACCCTCCTCCTGAGGATGCTGCCTTCGTCCTGTCCACATTGTTGATCGAACCTGCGGGCGAAGGGGCAACCAAATTCGAATGGCGAAATCCCCAATACGCCCAACTATTCCAACAAGTTAATCATGGCAATGTCAATGGTGAAATAGACCTGGTAGAAGACCGCTTTGCCCGGGTACGACCGAAACAACTAGAAACGATTGAGACGCACAAATCCGCCATCCATCAGCAACCGCCAAAGACACCCGAAACAACCAACACCCCAGAATCGAAACTCACTCAGGAATGATAATGATTGACTTATCATCCCTGAGGAGAATAATCCATACTGCCACTCGGAAAATCGCATATTTTTATCCTGTTGAGAAAGACTCTATCCATTTCATACTGACGTAAAAGAAGTGAAGCGAGAGAGCCGCTCGAAGAATTACTTTGGGCAGTTGATTCTCGTCTAATCTTGATACATCCACGCTTGAGGATAACTTGAGCTGTATACAATTGGCCTTAGAAACAATTAGCTGACGCCATCCATGCCCTGCTACGCATTCTCTAAGCATGAATTTTGTTGCCTTACAGCAACTTTACAATTTTCTTCTCCTCCTTTCAGGTTATGCTAAACTACATTTAAGAGTGCAAAGGCCGTTTTATATAAATATCTGATGGATGGAATAAAAATGAACAGCTGTCCCAAATGTGGTTATCATACTGATGAGTTAAATGAAGGTCAAAATACTTCAATTGATCGATGTCCTTTATGCAATACATCGATGTCTTTCCCACCATCTCAATTAAATGCTCCCTCGGAAGCCTTGATGATCCTCCTTCCCACAAAACAAAACAATGATCATCATTTCACATCTCCGAAGACAGAGTCTTCCACCTCAACTGACATGGGGTATCTCTCTGAGGAAACCGACACGATGGTTTGTCTTGATGAACAACCCATGATTCAAGAAATGATCGTATCAGAACCGGATATCCAAAAAGAAGTGACCCTCGAGGAGGATGTACTCCCCACCCCTGAAGAGCGCGCAGAAGCCACTCGACAATCCCTACGTTATAAGGGATTCATCATACAAGAAGATGTTCATGGCCTGCGATTAAGTGGGATTTCTACCAGGGGGAACAAACCCATGTCACAATTATCCCCCTATGATATTGTTCGCTTGGCAGCCGACCTTGAAGGTGGGCTTCTCCCCATGGATCAACGTAAGCGCTGCCCAAAGTGCGATGCCGTGGTGGCGTTAAGCGACAAACGTTGCCAATGGTGCAGCGAACCGCTGTCGTAATATTCCTGAACTAACCCCTTTAATGAGCGGGTGTATTCCATATGATGTTGCATAAACCCTTTGGTGCTGAGGTAGGTGGTGCTGTCCATAACTCTCACCGCGGGAGTACAAGATGCAACACTTTTTGGAATGCACCCTAATTAGCCGATAAACGCTTCTATCAAAGCCAGTCTGTTATAATACTTATTTGCCTAATTGCGAGAGAAAGCAGGATATTTAACAAGGGTTAATCGTCCTATGCCTCAAGACAACATAGTTGTGATCGGTGCACGCGAACACAACTTAAAGAACATCAGTGTAGAAATCCCGCGGAACAATCTTGTGGTTATCTCTGGAATCTCCGGTTCGGGTAAGTCCTCCCTCGCTTTTGACACAATCTTCGCCGAGGGACAACGCAGATATGTCGAATCCCTCTCGGCCTATGCACGGCAATTCCTGGGCCAATTGGATAAGCCTGATGTGGATTATATCGATGGACTTTCACCGGCCGTATCCATTGATCAGAAAGGCGTTTCTCACAATCCCCGCTCTACCGTCGGTACGGTGACTGAGGTTTATGATTACCTCCGTCTGCTTTTCGCTCGGATCGGTATACCCCATTGTCCAATCTGTGGCAGAGAAGTCCGGCAGCAATCAGCCCAAGAAATCGTCGATGCAGTTCAGATTTTGGAAGATGGGACGCGTATCCTGATCCTTGCTCCCTTGGTACGTGGCCGGAAGGGTACCCATCAAGCTGTCATTGAGGAGATCCGGCGCTCTGGCTTCGTGCGCGCACGCATCAACGGAGAGGTGCGTTCTGTCGAGGAAGAGATTGAGCTCGACCGTTATAAGAACCATAACATTGAAGTAGTAGTTGACCGATTGGTTGTGCGCCAAATGCAGGGCGAAGAAGGTCAGGCTTTCCAGTCACGGTTGACGGATTCGATCGAAACCGCCCTGCGATGGGGGGACGGGACGATCTATGTCTCTCAATTGGACGGTGACAGCGGATCTGACATTCCCTATTCAGAACACCTGGCATGCCCGGAACATGGCACTACGCTCTCGGAAATCGAACCACGCACATTTTCTTTTAATACCCCTCATGGCGCCTGTGTAGAATGTCAGGGATTGGGGATCCGGCTTGAAATCGATCCGGATCGGGTGATCCCAGATCGTTCGCTCTCCATCACCGAAGGCGCCGTGGTAGCCTTAGATTGGTCTACGCAAAATGATGCCCGTGGCTATCACTGGCAAATGATCGAAGCGGTCGCCAAATACTACAATATCGATCTCGAGAAACCCGTTGATCGGTTGCCTGATGAGAAACTAAATCTAATTCTTTACGGCACCAATGGTCAAGAAATCCCTGTTCATTACAATAGCCGTGATGGGCGAAAATCTACCTACAATACCCCTTTCGAGGGGATTATTGGAAATCTCAATCGACGCTATCAGGAATCGCAATCCGATTACATCCGTGAACGCATCCAGGAATTCATGACTGAGCGTCCCTGCCCAGCATGCAAGGGACAGAGGCTGCGGCAAGAAGCTTTGGCGGTCACAATCGATGATGCCAACATCATCGAAGTCACTCATTGGCCAGTGGCTAAAACACTGGATTGGATCAAGCGCCTGCAACAGGAGAAAGGTCCATTAAGTCATCGACAGAGGCAGATCGCCAACCGAATTTTAAAAGAGATTGTGGATCGACTGGGTTTCCTGGTGGATGTCGGGCTAGATTATCTCACCCTCAGCCGGTCAGCCGGCAGCCTCTCTGGCGGGGAGGCGCAACGCATTCGTCTGGCCACCCAAATCGGTTCTCGACTCATGGGCGTGCTCTATGTGCTTGATGAACCCTCCATCGGCCTTCACCCGCGCGATAATCGCCGCCTCATCCAGACTTTAGAGGGGATGCGTGATCTGGGAAATACAGTTTTGGTGGTTGAACACGATGAGGCAACTATCCGTGCAGCGGATTGGCTGATTGATCTTGGTCCAGGGGCAGGGGATGCGGGAGGGTATATCGTCGCAGAGGGCACGGTTGAGGAAGTCTCTCAAAACCGGAAATCAATCACAGGCCAATTTCTCTCCGGAAAGCTGCGCATCGAAATCCCGCAAAGTAGGCGTACAGGGAATGGAAAATTTCTCACTGTAGTCGGTGCACGTGAGAACAATCTCAAGGATCTTACCGTTCGTATCCCCCTGGGAGCCTTCGTATGCATCACAGGTGTCTCTGGATCGGGTAAATCAACCCTCATGATTGAAGTACTCTACAAGGCGCTGGCAAGCGCCCTGCAAGGAGCTCGAGAGTATGCCGGCGATCATGACCGCATTGAAGGTGTTGAGCATCTTAGCAAAGCGATCTGCATCGATCAAAGTCCAATTGGTCGGACACCGCGATCGAATCCGGGCACCTACACCGGTCTCTTCGATCACATCCGTGCCCTCTTCGCCGAGTTACCTGAATCGAAGGTTCACGGCTACAAACCGGGGCGTTTTTCCTTCAATGTTCATGGCGGCCGCTGTGAAGCCTGTCAGGGGCAAGGGCAATTGCGGATCGAAATGCAATTCCTCCCCGATGTGTATGTCCCATGTGAAGTCTGCCATGGCGCCCGGTTCAACCGCGAAACGCTCCAGGTACGCTTCAAAGAAAAAAGTATCGCTGAGGTTTTAGATACCACCATCGATGAAGCTACGGAGTTCTTTGCCGCCTTTCCAGCGATGACAAAAAAGCTCAAAACCCTGCAAGATGTCGGTCTCGGATATGTCAAAATCGGGCAGCCTGCCCCTACCCTCTCTGGCGGCGAAGCACAACGTGTGAAACTTTCGCGGGAACTCTCCCGGCGCAGCAATGGCCATGTGCTTTATGTCCTCGATGAGCCTTCTGTCGGATTGCACGCCGCTGACGTGCACAAATTGATTGATGTCTTGCAACAACTAGTAGACCAGGACAGTACTGTCCTGATCATTGAACACCATCCGGATATTATCAAAGTCTCGGATTGGATCATCGATCTCGGACCGGACGGGGGAGACCGAGGCGGAAAACTCGTGGCCGAGGGGACTCCCGAGGAAATCTGCCAAATCGAGGAGTCCTACACCGGCCAATTCCTCAAGGCGCACCTGGGGAAGTAGCACTATCAACCCTTGCGGAGATTTTCAGCCTGCGGGAGTAGTATTCGTTCCCTCATTCATACCTCAGCGCCTCGACGGGTTCGAGATCAGCCGCTCGTTTAGCCGGATAAAGACCGAAAAACAAGCCAACAGCCGCTGAGAATAGAGTCGCCAGAAGGACGGCGTCAGGAGAGATCGCCGGGTTGAGATCGGCATTGTTCGCCCTGGCAATTGTCCCCACCAATTGTGATAATCCCCAGCCGAGGGCGATGCCAATCAGTCCTCCAATGAGACTTAATAAAGAAGACTCCGCCAGGAACTGAAATAGGATGTCTCGCTTGCGGGCGCCAATCGCTTTGCGTAGGCCAATCTCACGCGTACGCTCTGTCACCGAAACCAGCATGATGTTCATGATCCCGATGCCCCCCACCAAGAGCGAAATGGCGGCGATCCCTCCCAGGAAGATGGTTAGCACGTTGGTGATGGTTTTTGCGGTTTCCAAGAAATCCTGTTGGGTGAAAATGGTGAAATCATCCTGCCCAATCGGAGTGCGATGACGGACGCGCAGAAGAGCAGCGATCTCCTCCTGAGCTTGCATCACAGCCTCGGCGTTGATCGCTTGAGCAAGAACCACATCTACTCGATCCTGTCTGCGAGGGATGATGCGGATTTGTGCAGTGGCGAGAGGCACATAGGCCTGATCGTCCGGATTGGCGAAGCCCGATCCTCCTTTGCGCTCCGCTATGCCCACCACACGGAAGGGCTGTCCTTCAATCCGTATGGTCTCCCCGATCACACCCTCTGAACGTCCGAATAGCGTTTCGGCCGTATCGGGTCCCAAAATGACCACCGCTGAACGGGCGAGCATATGAGCCTCATTGATCTCTTCACCTTCGGCCAATTTCACATTACGCACAGTGAAGTACTGCGGGGTCACACCGAGGCCGGTGGTAAAAGTGCTCTCTCCGGCAAAACTTACTTCGACTGTATCTGAGATAAATGGCGCGACTGCGTTGATTGAAGGCGCAAGGAATGGATCGCCGATCGCATTTGCGTCCCCGATCGTTATTGGCTGAGGATTGCGAACCTCTTCAGCACCACCGCGAAAGACAAAAAGCAAGTTGGTGCCAATATCACTAATCGATCCCGTGATGGTCGCTTCTGCCCCCCGACCAATCGCCAACATGGCAATCACAGCACCCACCCCAATGACAATTCCTAATACGGTCAGCCCTGATCGCAGTTTATTACTGGAGAGGCTCTCTAATGCCTCGATCAAATTATGAAACAAATCCATAGGCACACCTAGAAATCCTTGATTTCAACTTATCGACCGCCTCATTGAGGTCATATTTCATCACCTAGGCGACTTTCCCTGGGCAATGGAGGTCGGTATGGATCATCCCGTGATAATCTCAGCGATTCCTTTTCTCATCCACTATCTGACCATCCAGCAAGGAGATGATCCTCTGCGTTTGCGCGGCGATGTCCGAATCATGGGTAACAAAAATTAAAGTTGTTCCTTGTTCTTTATTCAGACCAAGCAGGATTTCAATAATTTCCAAACCTGACTTTGAATCCAGGTTGCCAGTCGGTTCGTCCGCCAGGATGATGGCGGGTTGATTGATCAAAGCTCGGGCTATGGCTACCCGTTGCTGCTGACCGCCGGAGAGTTCATTCGGTTTATGGTGAATACGATCTCCCAACCCCACCGATTCCAACGCAGCGATCGCCTTGGCTCGCCGACCATTCACAACCCCAGAATAACGCATTGGCAATTCCACATTCGCTAGAGCTGTATGGCGACCCAACAAGTTGAAGGTCTGAAAAACAAAGCCGACTTCGCGATTGCGTATGACCGCCAGTTCATCATCTTTCAAATCTGAAACCAGTTGACCATTGAGGTAGTAGGTCCCGCTGGTAGGCCGGTCAAGGGCGCCAAGTATGTTCATGAAGGTGCTCTTTCCTGAACCGGAAGGGCCCATGATCGCTAATATCTCACCCCGTTTCACTTTTAACGAAACACCACACAAGGCGTTTACCTCCACCTCTCCCATGTGGTAGACCTTGGTGATGTTCTCCGCTTCAATCACCCACTCGCTCATCTCACCGCCCTATGAAGGGAGGATGGGTGCCTTGCTCGAATTCTGAAGGTGGATTGAGCACGATCTGGTCTCCTTCAGCTAGCCCTCCTCCAATCACCTCACTATACAAATCGGAAGAAGCGCCTAACTCAACTTCGATCTCCTCAAGCATGCTATCATTCAAAATATAGACCACCCTCTTCCCTTCTCGGACACGTACCGCCCGGTTCGGCACCAAAAGCACATTTTCTATTTGTCTCACAACGATATTCACAGCCGCGGTCAGGCCTGGACGAATCATCTCATCTGGATCAACCAGGATTACCGTGACTTTAAAACCAACGATCCCTTGCACCGGCGTTCCGATAAAACCGACCTCGATCACCTCTCCTTCATACTCTTTACCCAGCATGGCATCAAAAGCAAGACTCACCTTCTGTCCCACCTGAATTCTGTTGATATCTACTTCGGAGATGTCAACATCAATCAGATAACGCGAAAGATCGGCCAATTTTACGACCGGTTGCCCTGGAGACACTTGATCTCCAGGAAGAATATCAATGGATGTAACCGTGCCTGCAAAGGGCGCCTCTAACAAGGGCAGATCTAGAGTGACCTGAGCTGCTGTGATGCGCGCCTCAAGTGCAGCAACATCCCTCTCATCCGGTCCATCGTTGATATCTTCCTGATCCTTTTCTGCCTGACGCAGATTTGCCTCCGCGAGTACGACTTCCGCATCCAGGATCGCCTGATCGATTTCCGTTGGACGACCCAGATACCAATTCAATTTTCTTAGAGCGGAGTCATAGCTGTTCTGAGCTGCGACCAGCTTTGTGAGCGCCAATGCTCTGGCGGGGTCATCCTTCGATCGTCCATAGTACAGGTTGTATTCTTTCAAGGCTTTATCCACCATATCTTCTGCTAATACAAGTTCCGCTTTGGCGGCATCGATGGTGGACTGGCTGGCGCGGTTGCCCTCCTGCTGAACATCCCACTTGTATTGAGCGTCCTTAAGGGCATCCTGGGCTTGAGCCAAAGCCAGTTGAGCCCTGGCCTTCGCCTGATCGGCATCATACAACTCCGCGAGCGCTTTCTCTGCTGATGCCAGCTCCGCTTCGGCCAAGATCACCTGAGTCGACAAGGAAGACTGCTCTAACGTCGCTATAACCTCTCCCTTTTGAACGACATCACCCACCTCTACTAAAACCTGCTCAACTATGCCTGTTGTTTGGAAGGCAAGAATCCCCGATTGATCGGCACGGACGGTTCCCGTTGCCCCTACCAACGCCACCAGCGGACCTCGCGTTATTTCAACGGTTTGAAATGCCTCCTGTAGCTTAGCATTTCTATTCGCTCGATAGGCTCTTAAGGCAAAAAATCCTCCAACGCCAATAATTATGATCAATATTAACCAGACCCAACGTTTCATCTTTCATCCTCCATAAAGGGTCGAAGCGTCCAAGTTCTGCCGCTGCCAAAGCGTGTTGAAATGACAACGCCCAGGCTCACAAAAACCACAATGATCAACACAACCAGACCGATCAGCGGAATCCGCACAATGGAGAAGATGATAAAAATGCCAAATGCAAGCTGAGGTAAGGGATTCATCCCCTTCCATCCTGCGCGATCAAAGAACTCCCGGCCTAATTCATAACTCACACTCACCATCCCCATCAGGGCTAAAACGAAGACGCCCATAAAAACCAAAAATGTGACCGGAAAAGTATACACCGATAACGCTGAAAGCATTCCAAGGCCAATAACAGTGATCGTCGTAAGGAGACCTACCAAGGCGGACTGCCAAAATATTCGCGTTCCTCTTCTGAAGGAGCTCGCCATAAATTGAATCCTTTTCGGCGCGATGTACATCGTTAGACCACTGACCAGAAAAACGGATAATAAAGTGGCAAATAAGCTTAGAAGACGCTGGAAGGCACCTCTCTCTCCGGAAGTACCCGCCAGCAGTCGCTGACGCATTCCAAAAGGTCCTATCCAAGGAAGCCAGGACCAGGGTCGCTCAAACAATAATTCGGATGCAAGCAGAATGACAAACGAGAGTATCAATACCACGATCAAAAGGATCTTCCATTTATTCATTGAATCGTTCCTTCGCTCCTCTTTGTTCTACTTAGAATCGCATCGAGGCTGATCATCGCTGGAAGAGCCAAGAGTATCACCGCCAGAATCATTAACCCTTCAATTTTGGGCACATGATCCCCTACCCAGGATTCAAACGACTGAAAGAGATCGAGAGACGCGTGCGGCGGTGATTCAATCGCTAATTGTATCCAGCTCCTAATTCCCTGCATGGAGAGGGGGGGTATGAGTGCCATGAACTCATTGAAATTCACCAAGATGAGTGCACTGCCAATGATTGCAAACAATCCCCAAAAGGCCATGATAACGAGGCGTACGCGTTGTCTTCTACGCCGATGAAGGGCGATATTGGCCTTTATACGATCGATGAAATCTGGCGTCGGCGGCTCACATGGATTTTCATAGAGGAGCTCATCCAACCCATCCCACATCTACAACCTCCATCCAGCGCCTCAAGTGGGTTTTACCGCGGCGCAAATACGTTCGTACGGTGTTTATTGGCAATCCCAAGATCGTCGCAGTCTCCTCATAGCTCATTTCTGCATCGTAACGCAAGGCAAGTACCATACGATATTCCAGACGGAGCACATTCAGCCCCGCCTGCAAACGCTCGAGTGCCTCCTCTCGAAGGATGGTCTCCTCTGGTCCCATCCCCCTATCCATCCATTCCACCTCCTCATCTCCTAAATCAGAGAAGTCCAGCGGCTGCTTCTTACGCCAAACGTCACAGGCGACATTCAAGGCTATGCGCGCCAGCCAAGGGAAGAAAGGAAGATTAGGATCGCAGCGACGGATGGCTTTCCAGGCGCGCAACCATGCCTCCTGAACGATATTCTCAGCCTCGCCTCGATCGTTTGCCAACCGACGGATAAGTCGGAACAGTCTGTCATTGTATCTCTCAACAAGACAATTAAAGGCCTCGTCATCACCTGATTGAGCTTCAATGAGTGTACGATCGATCTGACTCTCCACTTCATTTCCTATCACGGTTAACTAACGAAAAAGTTTCATATTAGTTAACATGCCCTGCTTGCCAAATTCATTTAGCAGGAATAATCAGTTGAATTGTACCGCGTCGATGGCTGTTCTATCCTCGCGGCTTTCTCCTGATATGTGACACCTGTCATTTATAGTGATGACATCTGCGACTGAACTCCTTTAACTTTGGTCTTTATCATCAAGGCAAATATTGAAGGGAATTTTTGATATAAATGTATCGAGAAAACTTTGATCGAACCTCGAAAACAACCTCAAGAAGATAGGATAGGCCGAAGGAGGCATCATGGCCAGCGATTCAAACGAACAGCCCACCATCGATCGAAAAGAACGGATGAAAATCCCCCCCGTGGAACTCACCGCGCGGCCGGTCGAAGAGCGAATTCAGGACTTCGATCCAACCTTCCTCTACATCTCGCCTGAGGAAGCCATTCAAGCAGCCAAGCGTTGTCTTCATTGTCCTGATCCAGCTCCATGTTATCGCGCTTGTCCTGTCAACAATGATATCCCCGCTGCCATGTGGCGCATTGAAGAAGGTGATTTCATCGGTGCGGCTGAGATTTATCGACAAACCAGCTCGATGCCGGAAATTTGTGGTCTTGTTTGCCCTCACGAAGAGCTATGTATGGGATCGTGTGTCCGTTTCAAGCGCGGCGAACCCGTGGTCACTGGCGCCTTGGAGGCTTTTGTTACCGATTACCAACGTAAGAATTCTGAGATCAGCATCCCCGTCGGAAAACCAACTGGAAAGAAAGTTGCCATCATCGGTTCAGGACCAGCAGGCTTGTCCTGTGCCGAGCAACTGATTCGTAAAGGGCACAAGGTGACCATTTTTGAAGAAAAATCCGCACCCGGGGGACTGCTTGTTTTCGGCATCCCCAATTTTAAATTGGCCAAGGAGGTCGTTAACTCCGTGATTGGGGATCTCAAAAAAGCTGGTGTGGAATTTATATACAATACTCGCATTGGTAAGGAAAAGACCATTGACGAGTTGTTCAATCACGGATACGATGCGGCCTTCATCGGCATAGGAACAGGGATCGATGCCAGCATGAAAGCTCCAGGCATCGACCTTCCTGGGATCTATCAGGCATCGGAATTCCTCATACGAGCGAACATGGACAGTGACCTTGTTCCTGATGGAATGAGGGGCGAGCTTGAGATGGGTGAACGTGTTGCTGTGATCGGGGGTGGAGACACGGCTTCCGACTGTCTTCGCTGTGCCATCCGCCTTGGAGCCAAAGAAGTAGTCTGCCTCTACCGACGTACGGAAGCCGAGATGCCCGGGAATCCCAAAGATCGCAAGTTGGCCAAAGAAGAGGGAGCAAAATACCGATTCCTGACTCAGCCGGTATCCTATATCGCCGGCCCGGACGGTCGCGTGAGCGCCGTGGAATGTCTACAATGCGAACTGGGCGAGCCAGACGAGAGTGGTCGCAGGCGTCCCATCCCCATTGAGGGATCGAATTTCACTGTACCCGTGGATAGTGTCATTCTGGCATTAGGCTACTGGCCGGATGAGACCCTTGGAAAGACCACACAAAGCCTGGAAACACACGATTGGGGCTTGATCACCATTGATCCGGAAACCTATCAGACCTCCAGACCGGGAATATTCGCTGGCGGCGATGCGGTCACAGGACCGAAACTGGTCGTCACAGCCATGCAGGCAGGACGAAAAGCCGCTGAGTCGATCGATCATTATCTTTCAAAACGCAAGTAATCCGTTTATCAACCCTAATATAGCCCTATAGAGAAGGCCTCCTCTGTAGGGCGTTTTTATAAACCTGATGCATTAACGCTATAATCTCTTCAATGGCTCAAGTTATGGAATACGATGAGGATTGAGAAATCATTTCGAATAGCCTCATCCATCCCAAGCTCTGGTTATTCGACCCTCCCTTGGAGAAGGCCATGAACTCCAGGTTGGCTGCTCTCACCACACACATCAAGCAAGAAGCAAGCAAAATGGGTTTCACCCTGGTCGGGGTGACAAGCCCTTCACCCCCCTTGCATTTCGATGTGTACCAGCATTGGATCGAAGCGGATCGACATGGGGCTATGAGCTATCTGGCTGCCGAGGTTGGCTTTCAACGCCGTGCCGATCCTTGCCGAATCCTCCCAGAATGCCAATCGATCCTTGTTGCCGCCATAAATTATCTTCCTAAAATTCAGCCAAAGGAACATTCTGGTCAGGCAAAGATTGGCAGTTACGCCCTCGGTCAGGATTATCATCACGTGTTTGAAACGCGCTTGCGCGACTTGGTAGAGATCATTGAGCATCTCGTCGGTTCCTCCATACCCCACCGGATTTACGCCGACACTGGCCCCCTGCTCGAACGCGAATTCGCCCAACGCGCCGGGTTGGGCTGGATTGGAAAGAACACTTGCCTTATTCATCCCGGGCTCGGTTCCCACTTTGTCCTGGGAGAAATTCTTTTAGGGACCGAACTCCAAGCTGACAAACCATTCCATCACGATTACTGCGGCACATGCTCACGGTGCATCGAAGCTTGCCCGACCCAATGCATCCTCCCTAACCGTACGATCGATGCTCGTAGATGCATCTCTTATCTCACGATTGAATTCCGCGATGTAATCCCACATAAGTTACGGCCTCACATGGGAACCTGGATCTTTGGTTGCGACATTTGCCAACAGGTCTGCCCATGGAATCAGCGTTTTGCAAAGGTGACGAAGATAGCTGAATTCCAACCACACCCTTTCTTTACACATGCTCTCATCGAGGACTTCCTGGCACTTGAGCCAGAAACTTATCGGAGATTATTTCAACATAGTCCCTTAAAACGCCCGAAATTCAGCGGAATAATCCGTAATGCCCTCGTGGCTGCCGGCAACAGTGGTGATGTGAGGCTCTTGCCCCAGCTTGTTCGTTGGCTGCAGGATAATACGGAACCTCTCCTACGCATTCATGCTGCCTGGGCAGTGGGCCGAATGAAATGCCAGCCCGCTTTGGACATCTTACAGAAGGCAGGCCGGACAGAAAACGATCCGCTTGTCTTTGAGGAAATCCAGCGAGCCATTAACGAATTTCACACCCCATTCAAAAAGTGAGGTCAGAAGATCTATTTATAAACCTTCTGCTTGTTTTGCTTGAGAAGGGAACAATGGATGCCCTTCCCAACATGGCGAAGCGACGCAAGGAATGGCGTTGATGATCGCTGGAAAGCCATCCCCTAAAATCCCATAATTGAGTCGCTGCTATCCATCGGTCCCGCCCAAATGATCCAAAAGCAGGCCGGGCTGCCATCCCCGATCGAACATGATCATCCTTAGCGCCATAGACAAAGAATTATCTTAGCCATTCAGGCACAGGCCCTGAAGGTCTGTTATCCAATCCAATCATGCCTTTCAAACGCAAATTTCCCGCAAATTGAACAACTTGTTTTGCCAGAACGCCCTTACAGGGCTGTGTTTATAAGCAAGGTTGAGTTGTTACAAAATTTCTTTTTTTGAGATTTTTAGCCACCAGAACTCGAGTCATCTGGAAGCCATTGCCGGGATCCAATCAAATCCATCCTGCAATGGCACATGATCATGCCCCAAAGCAGATTGTGGCAATCAAGCATTCGTACTCGTGAGGAGAGCCTATCTTCTTAGATCGATATTCATGATCAGAAATGAGGGGATAGCAATAAACCTCCCAAGGTCGAATTTCCCATGGGAGGTTTTTCCGGAAAGAATTGAACTCTTGAGAGAAATTAACTGCTCGAGGTGACTGACGGTGTCACCAACGGAGTCGCCGAGGGCGTACCTGGTAACGGAGTTCTCGTTGGTGTCGGAGTCGCCCCCACACTAATGATCAACAACGTGCCAATGCCGATCGTGTTCGGGTCCTCAATCTCATTTTCTTTGGCTATCTTCTCTGCTGTTGTAAAGAAAGCTGCTGCGATCGTTTCGAGCGTATCCCCAGGTTTTACAAAGTACTTGATCTTATCCCCTGGTTTTAAATCCGCTGGCAGAGGAGTCGCCGTAGGCAGCTCGGAGGCAGGGTCGGGAATAGTCAACTCTGTCCCAACCGGGACATTACTGGGATCTTCAATCTTATTGTAGGCAACGATAAGTTCGATCGTGACTTTATACTTCTCGGCGATCGACCATAAGGACTCACCCAATTCAACCAGGTGGGTTTTCGGCCATTCGGGTGTAGGTGTGTCTGAGGGCGTCGGGGTCAATGTGATCGTTGGGGTTAATGTTGGAGTGACGGGAGTGTTCGTCGGGCTTGCTGTGGGGGTTGGACTGGGATTAAAAAATGGAATCTTGGGTGCTTGCCCTCCTGTGAACCAGATGACAATCAGGAAAATTCCCACAACGACCAGGACAATTGCCAATCCACTAAGCAAAATCGGGACCGTCCTATTGCGACGTCGCCTGTATGCTTCAATCACCTCGGATACATCATGCTCTGATTCAGACATCGCGCTCCCTCCCCAGTTGGATCTGGTCAGAAATCTGAATACCGGCCATCACCATTGTACTCTAATTCTCAGGTTATGGCAGAATGGTTAATGGATGATAATTATGTCAACTAATTTGCTTTTCTAAGGGTCGGGGAATTGATTCCAGGCGTCAGAAACGAAAATAATCAAGTCTTCCATCACAGCCATCCAGGTCGAGGCTTCATGCCCGCCAGAGGCAAGCAGAAAACGATGAGGCACCCCCAGTTCCGTCATGAGGCTGACCAACTCCTCCGTCTTTTTCCTAAAACCGCCCTCCTCATCGCCGACACTGATAAAGATCTTCGAGGGAAGCCGGTTTGTTGACTGAAGAATGATAAAGGGATCGTACTCAGGTCGCGCCCGATTCATCGGTAATGCTGGGCTGAGCGCAGCAACGATGGCGATTTGATCCGGATTACGAAAACTAATTTCCATTGCCCAAATAGCGCCTCGCGAAATTCCCGCTATCGCCCGATGATCAGCATCCGCAATGGTGCGCAGGTTCTCATCAATGAAAGGCACCAGACCTTCCAACATTTCCTCTTCATAGGAACCCGGTCCTCCATCGCTTTCCACATTCAGCGACCGCGGAAGGAATGGCATCACCATGATAAAGGGTTGCCAGCGCCCAATCTGAATCCCTACCTCTACCACTTCATCAACGCCTAACTCGTCCCAATGGGATTCATCGAACGGATAACCATGCAGGAGATAAAGTACAGGGTATCGTTCAGCACTACTTTCATAACATGGGGGAAAATAGATTCGTATTGCGATCGTACCTTGAGATACTTTGCCAGGATATTTGGTTTGCTCCACATGCCCTACTCCATCCACGCAGGAAGACGTCTGGCTAGGAGAAGGGGTGCTCCTATGCACCCCCGCGCGGGTCGTCGCAGCAGGCACAGCCAATGTCGTTGAAGGCGTTGGGGAAGAACCTTCCATTATTGGAATGATGTACCTGGTACAGGCAGAAGTGAAGAAAATGAGGAAGATTGGCTTGAGGAGACGTCTCATTTCCATCCCTTGATCGAACGCTGTCCGCAGTTGTACTTCATCGGAACTCTGCCATCACGATAACATGGTTCTTGCGCGTTCCAGGTCCGAGTCGGGCTCGAACGATCGAGTCCCTAAAAATACAACCTCAAAACGCGCTCCTTGGTCCTCATTTGATTCTAACGCACCATTTAATGCTTTGTTAGATTAATAACTCCATGATCCATTTGCATGGAAGTCAAGGGCTTTATGCCCAATTAAATCACTGCGGGTTATAATCCTCCACATGAAATACTACCTATGGACCTCCGGTTGTCAAATGAACGTTGCTGACTCGCAACGCTTGGCCTCGATATTGGAGAAGCTCGGTTATGAACCCGCCTCCCAGGATAGCGAGGCAGATCTCATCATCCTTAACACTTGCGTCGTTCGACAGAGCGCCGAAGACAAAGCGTATGGCTACTTACATAGCTTACGTCCGCTCAAAGAACGACGACCGGAAATCATCCTCAACCTGATGGGTTGTCTTGTAGGAGTCAAGGGCAATCCCAGACTCAAGGAGAGCTTTCCCTATGTGGATGTGTTCTCACCTCCCTCCGATCCCAGACCACTCCTTGCCTATTTGGACCGTAACGACGGAAAAGACCTTTCCCTGGAGGAAATCGAATATCGCAATGCTCTTCTTGACGAAGACCTCCTCCTCCCTAAAAACGAACAACAGCGTTCAATTACTGCGTTTATCCCCATTGTCTATGGTTGTTCCCATGCCTGCTCTTTTTGTGTGATCCCTTACCGACGTGGACCTGAACGCAGCCGTCCTGCAGATGAGATTGAAAGGGAGATTCGTCAATTGGTCGATCAAGGCATCCGAGAAGTAACCCTCCTTGGACAAATCGTCGACCGCTATGGATTAGATCGAGCGGATGGTTTTACGTTGTCGGATTTACTTCGAAGAATTCACGACATCGCGGGCATCGATCGGATCCGATTCCTCACTTCCCACCCAAATTGGATGAGCGAGCCATTATTGGCGACCATGGCTGAACTGCCAAAAGTTTGCGAGCACATCGAAGTCCCTGTCCAAGCAGGAGATGACGAAATCCTCAAACGAATGAAACGTGGATATACCGTTGACGAATATCGTCATTTGATCGATCGAATCCGCTGGCACATCCCCGAGGCGATGATCGCCACCGATATCATTGTGGGTTTCCCAGGGGAAGACAATGAAAAATTTCAACGCACTCATGACCTGCTTGAAGCGTTACGACTGGATGTTGCCCACCTGGCACGCTATTCAGTTCGGTCAGGCACTCTGGCCGCACGTCGCCTGCGGGATGATGTCCCCCAAGAGGAGAAGATGCGGCGTTTTCGAGTTTTGGAGGCGCTTCAAGAATCGATCTCAGCGGAGATCAATGCACATTACATCAGCCAAAAAGTAGAGATATTGGTAGAGGGCAGACAACAAGGCCGTTGGAAAGGACGCACCCGCACCAACAAGCTGGTCTTCTTCGATTCCGAGGAGGAAACCCTTGGGAAACTTGTCCAGGTTGAAATCGAATGGGCAGGTCCATGGAGCATGCGGGGCGTTGCGTTCCAACATGAGATAGCAAAGAACCATTGATCCCATTTCATCATTCCTTTCCTCCCATCGGATAAGATTTTATGACATGGTATTCGTCTCGGTATCATTTTCCTCTCTGGCATAACAATTGCATCAATCATATGCAGACAGAGGGGCCTTTGACACAGTCTTATAATGAGTAAATAGTTACGCGGATTGGTTCAAGGAGGTTGGTGATCATTCCGATGGCCT
>CAYGXU010000021.1:0-22127 GCA_964353875.1 uncultured Anaerolineaceae bacterium
ATGGCGCAAATGGGGGGACAGAGGGGGGTCAAGGGCGAATCGTGACGAAAGACGATATGGCTCAAATACTTTCGTCGATAAAAAAGTCGGAAATCGTCAAAATTCCCTGCTGTTAGACTGGTGCTAGACGCCCTCAATTTATACAATATCTTTCCCATGAGAACCGGGGTCCTGTTTTTTGCTCAGATGAAGCGTGACTTCCCTGGATTTCATGCATTGGATGGGATGATTGGGTACCGGATGATGTGTAACAACTTGGGCCTTTAAACGTTGTCATGATTAAAGAAGCAATGCAAATGATGGAGGACTCCGAACTCGTCGCTCGCGCGAAAGATGGTGATATCGATGCCTTTGGAGAACTCTATGAACGATATCTCGATCTGATTTACCGCTACATTCGAGCGCGAGTAACGGAGAATCGGAATGCCGAGGACCTGACAGAAGTTGTGTTCTTGCATGCTTTTAAAGCCGTCGAGCGTTACCAGGAAAGAGGATTTCCCTTCTCGGCGTACCTCTACCAGGTGGCAAGAAATCTGCTGGTAGACCATTATCGGGCAGAGAGGGAGGAGGTCTCACTCGAGACAGTAGAGCAGCATGAGACGTTGGACCCTTCCCTTGACGAAAGTGTGATGGTCGATGAGCATATTCAGGACTTGCGGTCAGCATTGGAACAACTGCCGAAGGATTATCAAGAGATCATCCGACTACGGGTCTTGCTTGATTTACCCTCCTCAACCGTTGCGCAATGGATGGGAAGGAAGGAGGGCGCCATGCGAGTACTTCTTCATCGGGCATTAAAGGCGCTTAAGAGAAAAATGGTTAGGATCGATGAATAGAGCAGAAGCCAAATCTTTGGAAATATTAGACCGATGTCTTTCTCGGATTCAAGCCGGGGAAGTGACGATTCACGCGTGTTTAGAAGCCTATCCGAAACTCGTAGGGGAATTTGAGCCTTTGCTGACTGCTGCACTTCGCCTGCGGTCCCAACTCGCCCCTTCTGGCCCCAATCCAAGCTTTGCCTCCAACGCCAAGATGCGCATCCTCAATCAAATTCAGGCGAAGCAGAAAAAGCAAAGGGCTCAAATCAACCTTCGCCGCAGAGGAATGGTTGTTTTCAAACCCGCCTATGCTATTCTGGGCCTTTTAATGATCTTCGGTCTACTAGGTTCGGGGTTCGGCCTAATCAATGCCTCTGCTGAGGCACTCCCCGGAGAACCACTCTACGGTGTAAAACGCGGGGTTGAAGAAACTCGATTGGCCCTCACTTGGAGCGCCTCAGGCGATGCCGATCTGCTAACACAGTTCACCTATGAACGTCTCGAGGAAATGAATACCGCCTTTTCTACTGGTCTTGATACGGCCGCCCAATTGGCGCTGATGGAATACGAAAGCATGCTCGCGCGCCTGCTTGATCTTGCTGATGATGAAGCCCTTCAAGATGAGCCAGAGACGATCGAGAAGATCCACAACGGGATCGCCCACCACGAAGAAGTCTTAAGAGCGGTTTTAGAGAAAGCTCCTGCCTCTGCCCAGGCAGGAATTGAAAGAGCGCTGGAGAAATCAAGTCATGGGAAAGCTGTGCTCGAACAGCTTCAGCAAGGCCTGCATCCCAGCGATATCGCCCCAGGCCAGGAAAAGAAAACCAGCGAACCTGCTGATGGCCCAACTGAAGACCGAGGTCAAGACAAATCCAAAGAGAAGACACCCGGCACACCCTCTGAAAATGAAAACGCCGGCCCCAAACCGAAGGATAAGACACCTGGTCCCCCGCAGAAACCGACCGATAAACCGAAAAAAGAGAAATAGGTTTTCTCCTTCACACTATCGTTTTAAAGACTTAACAAATGATGTGTCAACATGAGAACTTTCCAAGGCCTTTTCCCTTTTGGAGATGTGCACCATGCTACGCATGCCTATGCTGCCTTCTCCACTAGTTTTTTCTGGCTGATGATCGAACTCAACCAAACCGTTTTACAATCAAGAGCCTGTGCAACAAACCCTCGACAGCGTGCCCCAATCTGCAACGGCAAAGTTGATCATCCTATTCAGAGTATTCGGCACAAGCAGCTTTTCCTGCTCTGGAACACGTGGGGAAATCGATAAGACGTCTCCTAACTGTGGTATAACCCCCTTACGAGAATCGTAGAGTTACTACGCAGGTAGGGATTTTCTCTCTAAGAGTCCATGCCCGTGAGAATTCCGAGTGTCTGCCAATTGACCTGTTAGATCATGCGACAGCATTCACTTACTGACTATTCACTGCAGCCCCATGCCCTCGAGATCATTCCCTGGGAGGGTCTCAAATCGCGCTTTTCTGCAAGTTACCTTGTAGGCATTTTTTAAATTTTTCTGTAAAATTATACAGGAGAGAGAAATTCACTGTCATTAATAAAAGAAATATAAAGGGAAGGATGTCACTGAGAGTCATATGAGCAGATTTGTATTACATAGCGAAGAAGGACCTCTTGCAGGTCAGGAATTCGAACTGACCAAATCGATCATCACACTTGGGCGGGAAAGCAGCTCGGAAGTCGAGGTCACCATCTCCTCACCTACCGTATCCCGTCAACATACGCGCATCACCCGTCGAGGAGATGAGTGGTTCGTGGAAGACTTGGGCAGCCGGAATGGGACTTTTCTCAACGGCCAACCAATTGGTCGTGAGCCCAAACCTCTGAAAGCAGGCGACCGGATTCGCCTCGGCGGGGAAGTTGCATTCGTATTCAAATCATCCTCTCCCGTTGAGGCTCGTCCCCATGATCGACCGGTCGCGGCAACCATGATGGTCGAGGATCTGGCAGCACTGGAGATGCCGACCGAAATCACCCCTCCTGAATTAATCACTAGTGTAGCGGGTACACTGCCTCAACGGCACACACTCAATAAAGAAACGATCACCATCGGTCGCGCCTCAGATAATGACATCGTCATTGATGCGCGCATTATCTCCAGATACCATGCTCGCCTGGAACGGACGCCAAGCGGATATCAGCTCGTGGTCCTTCCTAGCGCCAGCAACCCCGTCCTTTACAAAGGACGCCCTCTCATGGGATCACATCGACTGGTGCATGGAGACATGCTCCGCATTGGGAGCACTGATCCAGGCACGGTGGTCTCGATGACTTATGAGTCGGCAACAGAGGCAGAGGCAGTTAAATCGTCGATTAAAATCCAATTCGGCGACAAAAACGTGCTGCAATTGGGCCGCGATCCCCAAAACGATGTCGTCTTGGATTCGCCCTCGGTTTCACGTTTCCATGCTCAAATCGAGCGCATCGGTCAGCGCTATCGCATCCGCGACCTGCACAGTTCGAACGGCACCTTCGTCAATGAACAGCGGATCACGGGCGACGTGTGGGTCAATCCGCGTGATACCATCCGGCTTGGTTCCTACCGCTTCGTTATGGGTCAAAATGAATTGGCTCAGTACGATGAGAGCGGGGGTGTTGGAGTGGACGCGCTAAACCTTAATAAGTGGGTCCGAAAAGATCTCAACATCCTGAAAAATATCTCCGTAATCTTCCGCTCACGTGAGTTCGTCGTCATCGTTGGACAAAGCGGTGGTGGTAAATCGACTTTATTGGATGCCATTGCTGGTTACCGTCCGGCATCACATGGGCAAGTTCTAATCAACGATGTGGACGCCTATAAAAATTTTGATGCCATCCGCAACAACATCGGTTACGTCCCCCAAAGGGACATCATCCACATGGAATTGACCGTCTATCAGGCATTGGATTACGCTTCCCGCCTTCGTATGCCTGCTGATACGACGCCCGAAGAGCGCCATCGACGCATCACGGAAGTCTTAATGGAGCTCGATCTAACTGAACGCAAAGACGTTCAAGTAAGCGGACTCAGCGGCGGCCAACAGAAGCGAGTCTCCATCGGTGTTGAATTGCTCACCAAACCAGGTCTCTTCTTCTTGGACGAAGCTACCTCGGGACTCGATCCTGGCACCGAGACATCCCTCATGCAGCTCCTGCGACGCCTGGCAGATCAAGGCCGCACGATCGTGCTCGTAACCCACGCAACAAAAAATGTCATGCTGGCAGACAAGGTCGTCTTCTTGGCGCGGGGCGGATACTTAGCATGGTTCGGTCCCCCGGATGAGGCGCTGGCCTATTTCGATCAATATCGTACCGAACAAGACCGTCGCATTGGACCAATGGAATTTGATAGGATCTATGCAATCCTTGATGATCCCGTTAACGGTAAACCTGCCGACTGGGCGGAGCGCTTTCAACAACATCCTGCCTTCCAACAATATGTGATCCAGCCTCTGCAAGAGAAGTATTACGATCAAGGGGCGCTACAAGAAGCGACCTCTGCCCCAGCCAGTCCGGTAAGGGATTCAAAAGCGCGGCGTCAGATCTCTTCCATCCGCCAATTCCTGATCCTTTCCTCACGCAATTTAAAGATCCTCACCCGCGATCGCACCAGCATGATCCTCATGCTTTTGGCAGCTCCTTTCGTCGGTTTGCTGGATGCGCTGATGGGGTCGGTTTCCGGCGGAGGCATCTTCGATTTCAATACCGGCAGCATGGAACAAATCCTGATGAGCTTCTTCATCATCACCATCTTTGCCATCTTCGTCGGTGGGCTGGCCCAGATGCGGGAGATTGTTAAAGAGCTCGATATCTACAAACGTGAACGGCTGGTTAATTTAAAGATCCTGCCTTACGTATTCTCCAAGATCTGGATCGCAGCCTTATTGGCGATCTATCAGGCAGCTGTGATCATCGGGATTCATTATCTCATATACGATATGCCGGGGGGCACCACAGAATTCATCTTGATTTACATCTCGATGGCGCTGTTATCCATGGCTGGGATGATGCTCGGATTGCTGGCTTCTGCATTGAGCCCAAATGCCAGCACTGCACCGATGATCGTGATCATGCTCCTGATGCCCCAGGTGATCCTTAGTGGCTCGCTTGTCCCTATTCCACCCAGCGTCAGTACACCCGCTTCCAGCCGTTGGGGATTCGAGGCCTTCATCGCCATCAGTGGGATCGGATCGGATATCGCCAAGGATTCTTGTTGGAAGTTGCCAGAAGAGTTGCGTGACGCCATGTCGATTGACGAAGCTACGGAGCGATGCAACTGCCTGGGAGCCAATGTTCTCAAACAGGAATCCTGCAGCTTCCCAGGCTCGGGTCAGTACTATGATGCGGTAATCAACGAACCTGAACCAACTGAACCCGCGCCACTCCGCGATCAACCCCCTGAACCGGAGTTGCCGCCAAAGCCCGAAGAACCGGAGGACCAAAGCGACCAAGTTGCTATGGCGGAATACAGCGATAAGATGAACGAATGGCAGGCTCAGGTGGAAGAGATTCAAGACAATTATCGCGCCGACATCGATCTCTACGAGATTGAAGCGGACTATTACGAAGCAGAAATGACCGCCTACCAAGAGAAACTGCTCAATTGGGAGATTGACCGCGCTTCTGCAATCGAGCCGGTTATTGGGTCGATGGAGATTTACCATGATAAAATCGGGTGGACTTTCGTAGATAAGGAAGACACTCAAGCTTTTTGGATGAAGATCGCTGTCTCTTGGTTCGCTCAGTCAATGATCATCTTCGTGATGATCATACTCGTTATGATCTTGGTGAAACGCAAAGATGTCATCTAAAACTATTTCCCCTATCGTGTGGGTGGTTTTCACCCTTATCGTGGCGTTGATGGCCTGCAATACGCCATCAACAGACAACCAATCTTCGACGGTTGAGGCATTGGCTCAATCCATCTCTCTTACCGCGACTGCGGCTGGCTCAGGGGAGCTTAGCCCCGATGATACCCTCAAAACCGCTGAAGCCAGGGCAACCGCTGATAGTCTCGCAGCTGCTGCAACTCAATCCGCGGGAGATGTACATCTCAGCGAAGCCGAAGCTGCCACAGCGACTGCCATCGCTCCCATCATCGACGAGTTGCCCACATATGGTGTGGAACCAGAGGCTGGGGAAGTCGCTTGGATCCATCCGCCTCTAACCATCGAAGTTGAGGGCTACCAACAATCCAAATTCCAAAATTACTTTATTGGGACCGTCGCTCGCGATTTTGTGATGTCATCTGATATCACCTGGAACACGCAATATGGAACCTCCGGTTGCGGTTTCGTGATCCGTTCGGACGGGAACGAAGATGAGCCAAGCAACTATATCGTCATCATTACCCGCTTCGCCGATGGCCATGTTGCATTTATGATAGTCTCCAAAGGGGAAATGGGCGGTTTGAGGGACATGTACATCCCTGATTTCGATAAGAAATTTGACGATAATAACGATAGCACCAATAATCTGACCGTTGTCGGGCGCGCCAACATTCTCACCATCTATACCAATGGCAAACTCATCGCCGAGATCGATACCACTAAGCCGCCTCCCAAGCCCAGTATGCCATCCCAACCTATAAAACCTGAAGGTACAGTCGCTGGTCCTGCCCTGGATGAATACAACCGTCAAATGGAGCAGTACGAGAAGGAAATGGAAGAGATGCAGGAGAATTTCCAAATGAATATGTCCTTCTTTGAAGAGAAGGAGACGGATTTCAGAGAAGGCTTTGTATCCATGGGAGCCATGAACGAGTCAGGCAAGACCACCTGTCAATTCAACAATACCTGGTTGTTCCTGATTCACTCGCTAGAGACGCCTTCACCGGAAACGACGCCTTAAGCAGGAGCCGCTTGCCGTTGCATCGTCAATAACAATAAGATTTGCAGGCCATCGATCAGAAAGTGATTTAGATGGCCTGCGTCTTTTTTTAGTCTATCTCATTACAAAACCCGACCGCGATTGCGGTCGGGTTTTGAGTTATCTTACAAGCAAGCCCGGGCGATGAGTGAATATCCAACACAGCCTTTAAGAATGATGAACTGTTACTGTGGTCGAGCCGCCAAGGTAGCTTCGATACTGATTTGCTCACCATCTCGGATCACGGTAAGCTCAACCGTCTCTCCTGGATTGCTAAAAGCGATCTTCACCAGAAGATCATTGAAGGAGAAAACTGGATTTCCATCCACCGCGATCACCACATCACCCCCCACCGGTACCGGGAGTCCATCGATCGTTTTCGTTCCAGTGCTACCACGCATACCCGCCATCTCCGCAGGTCCGTCTGAGATGACAACATCTATATAGCCTCCTTGTTGTATTTCTAACCCGTTGGCCTGCTGGAGAAGCAAACTCACCGCTGTACCCTGCACACCCAGCCAGGGCCATTGATAGGCACCTTCCGAAATCAATACAGGAGCCACTCTGCGAACGGTATTGGATGGGATGGCAAATCCCACACCGGAATTTGCTCCCGAACCCGAGGCGATCTGTGCATTGACGCCAATTACCTCGCCCTTTAAATTCAGTAAAGGTCCACCTGAGTTCCCCGGATTAATGGCGGCATCTGTCTGAATGGCTTGTGGGATGGAAAAGGGCGTAACCCCAGTCGGAATGGTACGACCGACGGCACTTACAATCCCTAGCGTCATGCTGCTTTGCTGACCAAAGGGATTGCCAATCGCAACAACCCATTCGCCTACATTCACTCGATCAGAATCGCCAACCGGTATTGGATGCGCTCCCGCGATCAATTCCTCAACTTTGATTACAGCCAGATCACTGTCTTCATCTGTTCCAACGATCTCCGCTCGAGCCTCGATGCCATTAAAGTAAATGACAGAGACAAGCGTCGCATCCGCGACGACATGATTGTTAGTAATGATATGCCCTTCCTCATCAAGTATGAATCCTGATCCCGCTCCTTGACCAACGACTTGCCCTTGAAGCATGGAGATCACTTGTATGCTCACTACTCCCGGAGCGACTTGATTGTACAATTCCGTCAATGAGACATCTGGCGCGCCGATCAGTGCAACTGCCACTTCTTGTTCACGACTTGACTCTACTTGCTCACTCTGTGACGGGAGTGTCAACGTCGGCTCGATCTCCTGCGCCTCACTCGCCGGCAGCATTTCGAAGTTACCCTCATCTTGAGAGACGGCTCGTGAGAACAAGATTGGTGCAAAGGTCAGTGTTAGCGCCGCAACGGCAACGACCAAGCACAAGCCAATGGCTCCTAAAATTAATATCAGTCCAAATTTTTTCTCCTTCATATGTCCACCTCTCGGCGCCTCACTCGCGCCATTTGTTTCCATTGCGTTGATCGAAGCCTTTCTCGAAATAGCGATCGAAAATCGTCTTTTCTACCCATTTAGCTCATCCCTGGGCAATAGTCCGATTCTATCCCTGATATCCTTGAAATCGATAAGAATAACCCATTCGACATACTTTCTTAACATTCCGTCTGCAATCTAACAGAAATGCTTGTTCTTTCGTCGCCTGGCAACTGATTATGGCGGACGATTTGTACATTGAAATATCCAATATTATTATCCTTAGGTATAATTCTATCGTCTCATATATTATAATTCTTACCTTATTTGTATCTTTTTTAGATTAACATCCGACAACGATAAGCACTACTCGCCCATGATTATGCAACTTTAACTTCAGATATCGCCCTGTAATCGTATCGGAATGATGTGGCTTATGCTTCCACCGAATAAGCCTCAATCATCTAACCCTATATGGGGATGATTGATATCGAAGGCAATTCAACCATGGATCATTGCTTCCTATCCGACGAAGTGAATCGTGGAAGGAATAACAACATTACCGTAGCCAATAATGCAAGTACGGAGCCGAAGATGAATGGAGCCGAAGGACCCCATCCCGCCCAGGCACCGGCGCCTTGCCAAAGAAAACCGGCGATCAAACTGGCAGGAAAAGCCGTTAACCCGACTGCTGCGCTGTATACGCCATAGGCCGTCCCCCGCAGTTCGGAGGGGATCAAATCAGCTACGTATGCCTTGGCAACCCCTTCTGACAGCCCATAATAGATCCCATAAATCGCCATCAATCCCCATGCATGCCATCCACTACGAGCCAATGCGAAACCAAGATAAACCAGGCTGTATAACAACCAACCTACCAACAACACCCTTCGCCGACCCACACGATCAGAAAGGGCTCCCGCCGGTCCCGAAACAAATGTGTAAACCAGGTTAAAAGTAATCATCATCCCCATCACGGCTACCAGCGACAATCCCGCGTTCTGTGCCCGTAGGATCAGGAAAGCGTCGGACGAGTTCCCCAAGGTGAACAGGATCACTACAATCAAAAAGAAACGAAAGCGTATTCCCAAACCAGCAAATACCAAGTTTGAAGGAGTACGCATCTGGCGTGAAACACGCACTTCCTGAGCAACAATCGCAAGCACAAAAACCGCCAAAACTGCCGGAATGATGCTCAGGAGGACGATAATCTGGAAGGATTTACGCGTCAACAGGACTTCATCTCGTTGAGTCGCCAGTATGACCCCAAGAGCAATCAACAGCCCGATCACTGCGCCGGCCGTATCCCCGGCACGGTGCAAACCAAAAGCCAGACCGCGCTTTTTCTCATGGACGCTATCCGCCAGCAGGGCATCTCGAGGTGCAGTCCTCAGTCCTTTCCCGGTTCGATCGGCCAAACGCACACCCAATACCCAACCCCAACTCGTGGCGAAGTAGAGCAATGGTTTCGCCAATGTAGAAAGACTATAACCAAATACAGCCAGCCCTTTGCGCGTTCCCAGGCGATCAGAAAGCCAGCCCGAGAAGATTTTCAAGATGCTGGCTGTCGTCTCGGCGATCCCTTCGATGAAACCGATGACTGCCGTACGAACACCAATCACATTAAAGAGGAAGAGGGGAAGTAAATTTGAGATCATTTCTGATGAGACATCGGTGAGAAAACTGGTGATCGTTACCGCCCATACATTCCTTCCTAGGCCGATCCCCTCCTTTGATGACCCCTTCTCGTCTGATTTCATGTATTACCTCTGAAATGCCGAATGAATTGATTATCCCACAGTTACACACCCTCTTCGTCGAGGATCGGGATGATGCCCGAAAATGTCCACTTTACCCTCACAAGTTGAGAGAGACCCCTGTGCCAAGAAGTGTTTTTTGTTTTACAATAGTGTTATTAGAGCAATAGCTATTTTGAATTAGAATTCCTTGAGAAGTGACCTAATAGAAGGAGGTTGGTATGGCACAAGAATCAAAACAGAAGCCCAAGGGGAAAGCGGCGCGCATGTTGCCTGAGGAGGCACACAAGCATATGCAAACGGCGTTCGACGAGTTCGGCCAGAGTATTAAGGCGCTACTCCCGCCCGCCTTCGTTGAACATCGCCGAGCAGCGCGTCGAGAGATGTTGCTCGCAGCTCGAAGCTTGATCGACCATGCTATAGAACGCCTAAAAGAGGCTGACGCAGCCTGAACGATCGACACAGGGACTGCAGCAACGACAGCATTCCCATCTCATCTGACTTCGAGGGGCGCATGTTCATGCGCCCCCCTCTTTACTCATCACAGAGATCACTGTTCGATCCCCAAGAAACAACCCGGAGACTCTTATGCCAAAATTCGCCGCAGTCCAAATGGAACCGGTTCTTCTTCAACCCGAAGAAAACCTTCGTAGGATCATCCATTGGCTGCATGAAGCCATCCGACTAGAGGCACAAGTCGTGGTTTTCCCGGAATGTGCGCTTTCGGGTTACGCCTTAAGTGCCGAAGAAGCCCATCGCCTGGCCGAACCCATTCCCGGTCCTAGCATACAAAAAATCATTCGGGAGTGTGCCCAGGCCGGTATTGTCACCTCGATTGGAATGATCGAAAGGGGTCCAAGTGGTCAATGCTACAACGCAGCCGTCCTGATCGGTCCGCAAGGCGTAATCGGACATTATCAAAAAACCCACCTACCTCACCTCGGAGTTGATCGCTATCTGCAGCCTGGTCCAAGAATTGAGAAGCCCTTCGACAGCCCCTTTGGACGCTTAGGGCTGTTGGTCTGCTATGACCTGCGCTTTCCCGAACCGATCCGTGTGCTCGCGCTTCAAGGCGCTCAGGTTGTGCTCCTATCCACGGCGTGGCCAAGGGCAGCGACTCTTTATCCTGAATTCATGGCGCGTACTCGTTCTGCTGAAAATGGAATCTACCTTGTGGCTGCCAACCGCATCGGAGAGGAACGTGGAACGGCATATTTAGGAAGAAGTGTAATCACCGGACCAGATGGAGAGCTATTGGCCGAGGGCAGCAGCGATGAGGAGATGATCTTGCTGGCTGATATCGATCCCCAACATAGTGACCAAAAGGACCGTGTTTTCATCCCGGGGGAATACGAATTACGCCTATTCAAAGACCGGAGACCGGAAATCTACAATGCCCTCACCGAAAAGAAGTCAGAATAGCTACACAGTCAAGTAGCCCTGAAATTATCCGTCATGGTCCAGCGTCCGGAACTATCCATCTTCGAATCCTGCGCTTATTGATGCGGAACCGCTACCATTCCGAATCCGGAGTTCTCGGTCGCGTGGAAAACTGGCTGGAAAGTAGAAAAATGAAGAAAGGCACAATCACTACCCCAAGATTGAAGAAGCTCTTTCCAATGAAAGCATACAACGTCTTTAAACTACTTCCACCTGAATATGGAGTCAATGTCCAAGGCGCAGTCCCACTCGAACCGGGTGGAAAAATTGTAAGAACATTTAAATTGAGAACGAAAACCAGCAATATGAGCAACAGGGCAAGGTAAGGAAAGAAACGCAGCCGGATAAGCACCCCCAGGAAGCAGAGGCCGAGAACCACACCCAAAAAGATGACGCCCCTTGTCCCGATCATCGAAGACAGTCCAGCAATAAAACTATCGAAGAACAGATCTAAAGGAACATTCATCTCACTTCCCCTCGAATTGTGAGAACTTATGGTCATTTTATACTACAGGTCTTTTACATCCAATGCAATAGTTCTGCTTTCCCCCACATCAGCGTTTATATGAGGAGTAATGAAAGCAATTGTTGATCTCTTGAGATCAATGGGTCGGGCTCTCTCTTGACATGGGGAGAGCCCGACCTGATTTCTTATGGTTTGTTGATGTCCCCTATCACATTCTCAATATTTTAACCTCTTGACTTATGGCTCGACCACTGGCGGTGTCACGCTGATGGTGACGATAGCGGTTGAACTCTCGCCATCCACATCGGTAACGGTATAGGTAAAGCTATCGACTCCGATGAACCCACTGTTGGGTGTGTAATGGAATTTCTGATCTACCACTTGCGCGATGCCATTGGTGGGGAGATCCTTTACCACCAGAGTGAGGGGTCGATCACCGAGCCCAATATCGTTGACGAGCACATCGATGATGACTGGGGTATCCACATTCGTCAGTGCATTATCATCCTCCGCTACAGGGACATCGTTCACCGGTTTCACAGAAATGGTTACCGTAGCGATGTTCGAGTTATCCTTGCCATCATTCGCCTTGTAGGTAAAGGCATCCGTGCCATTGAAATCCAGATTGGGGCTATAGGTGAAAGAGCCATCCGAATTCAAGACCACATTCCCATGGCTAGGCCCCGTCTCCAGGATCACCGTCATGCTGCTGCCTTCTGGGTCAGTGTCGTTCGCCAACACTCCTGTTCCCGCCACGGTCAGCACACCATCCTCATTGACGCTGAAAGTGTCATCTTTGGCGACCGGCGGCTTATTGACCACACTAACCAACTCCCACCAGACTTGCACCTTCGCCTGTCCGCCATTCTCATAATAGGCAACCGAAATCTTATGCTCTCCACTCAGATTGGCTTCCACCGAATAGGTCGCTGTTCCATCGCTCAAATGCCATTCATCGATGACAAGAGCGTTGTCGAGGTATATGCGGATCCCATCATCCGCTTTGGCATAGATGCGATAGACACCTGCGTTGAAACCGACCATTCTCTCCCACAGTGCAGAGAAGTTATCCTTAGGGATCCCGTAGGCAGGAGATCCTTCCTTCCAATCGAATTTGATCTCGTTATCTGATCGCACCAATGCCCACTTACTATCCATCTTATCATTGAACCAATATGTTCCCTTCCAAGCGCTATAAGAGACGTTCGTCAGTTTTTCCCACCAAAGACGTACCTTTGCATTTCCACCGCTCTCATAGTACTCAACTTTTATTGCATGATCGCCCTTCTTCAGCGCCAGATCGATTGTCACCTCACGATTGGCACCATCCTTCCACTCATCAACGACCAAACGATCATCCACCCATAATGTTGCGCCATCATCCATGGAGAGGTGGAAGCGATAGAGTCCTTCATCATACTTAAGGGTGCGGGTCCAGCGCGCTGAGAAGTTCTCCACGGGGACATTCTTATCCGGTGATCCCAATCCCCAATCAAACTTAATTTCCTTGTCGTTTCGGATTAAAACGGGATCACCCTTGAGTTCGCGATTTTCATAATATGCTCCGCGCCACTCGGTAATCTTCGGCTCGGGCTCCGGACCAACCTTGATCAACACCCAGAAGGTGCTATTGGCATCCGCTCCCACTCCAAAAACGGCACCTTGGGCATTACGAAGTTGCCAAAAGCCCTCATACGATCCCCTCTCTAATGGCGCCTGTAAGTCCAGGGACAGATCGACGACTTCTTCTGGGGCAATCGGACCCGGTAAAGTTTTAACCTTCGAACCCTGTAGCGCGCTGCCTGAAACAAGCACCATGGAATACTCGGATGTCCACGTGCAAGTCCCTGCGTTACGGATACGCCAGATCTTGGTAAAACTCTCGCCAGGATCCAGGCGTGTACCATCCGGGATGGTTACGTCGCGGATAAAAGTTGCCACATCTGTACAAGGCACAGCGGTGGGTGTCGTAGTAGGCAGAGGCGTGGGCGATGGGCGAGCTTCGAAGTAATCCCTGGCGAAGTTCACATCCGTAACGATCCCCCCTGCCTTGAGCGCGATACTGATATAGTTCACACCTTCGGCGGCGCCGACCTTCGGATAGGTCCAAACGCCGAGTCCCTGTAACGGAGCTTGTGCTGTCACACAATATACTCCCGCCGGCAATCCGCTGAAGCTAAATTTACCGTCGATCCCTGTTGTCGTGGTGGCATACCCTACCGCTGGGCAGACCCCCTCTCCGAGCAGGACCTGCGCCGCCGGGATAGCTGACTCGCCTGTATCCAAGATGCCATTGCCCACGAATTTAGGGTCGCCATTTGTGACCACACAGCCGGCTGGTAGAGCCTCACTCACTTCATAATTGGCGCATTTGTCCTCCCAGATAAAACCACTGATGGCTCCCGTTGCAGGAACCTGGGTATCCGTAGGTTGCGGAGTTGCAGACGGATTGGCCTGCGTACCCGGAATGGTACAGCCGACAAGCACGATGCTTGCGATCAAAATGGTCCATAGGAGCCTATATTTCCCTTTGTGACTATTCATAGCCTTGTTTATCTCAATCTCCCTATGATTGTTGAATTTCCATAGTTTCGCTTTCATTGACGTATTTCCTTTCCTTGAGGAAGGTCATGCCCTCCTCATGCTCTCATCTCCCCTTGAGAGAGACCATTAGAAGTTTTCCCTTTGAGAGCTTCCCCAAAGCGATATCCCAGACTCACCTCACTCGTCATTTTTTCTTTCGATTTCTCGTACGCTTCTTCGCGCTCGCTGTCGCTTGCGTACTCGAGCGTACCCAGAAGTGCTGCTGAGCGCTGATAGGCCTGGTTGCGTAACGATTTCCCTCTTGCAAGCAATGATCTGCCATTCTCATTAATTGGCGAAAGATTCATCATCAATTTCTGAATAAGGTAGAGCATGAGGATAAATACGAGGATCGCTCCACCTTGCTTTACTACCAGAAGAATTCCACTCGCATTCATCTCTTCCTCCTCCATAACTGGAAAAGCCTACACCAATCATTTTTACATATAGAACATACCAGGAATCCCACTAAGATACGCCGGAAAAAATGGAGAGATTGTTCCAGACCCATGTGGTGAGTATTTTCCCTAGCCAATCGACCAGGGGAATTTGACTTGAGCAACTTTTCTTCGTCTCACAGAGGTCGTCATCAAGAAATCGGTTGGATCTTCAAATGGATTACTACCTCTTACTTACAGACAAATTTCCGCTATGGACGGATTTACCTTATGGCCAACCATTAAGATACCACATCCATTGGCTGGTATGTGATCAGGTTTTAAATCTCGCAACCCACGCCATATCTACAATCTTAAAGAACATCCTCCTCCCACCTATCCACCTGACCAGTCGAAAGACTATCCACCATACCAGAATAAAATCCGCCACCTGTAGGGCGGTCTTTTATCAGTTCTAATCTAAACTTGAAATCGATAAGGGTATTTTATTTGCCGAATGAGGTGATGAAAATGCGGTTGTTACTTGCGGAAGATCAAGAACGGGTTCGCTCGGCCATCAACCTGGTATTGAAGCATGAACCCGAAATTGAAATCGTTGGGGAGGTCGAAAATTCGGAACAAATTATCCCATGGATTAAAAAGACCAGCCCAGATATTCTCCTGCTGGATTGGGAAATGGCTGTATGTCCAGTTATTGACTTACTCGAGGTGATTCGCGCGGTCTTCCCCGAAATCATCGTGATTGTGATGAGCGCACAGGGAGTCTCAACACGTCAGGCTTTAGATGCCGGAGCTCACGCCCTTATCAGCAAAGTGGAGCCACCCGATCGATTGATTCATCTCATCCACGAGTTAATCTGCCATCGAAAGCAGCACCAGTTTTGAACACAACCACTTGCTTTCGATGGCATGGTAAATTAGACGCAGTAAGGTATGTCTTGCGATCCATCATGGATATTGCATTAATTGCTACCATTTCAACACCCACCATAAGGAGAGAATAGAAAGGCAAAGAAAGCCTGCACCGAGCCAGCGTTCTCCGGCGAGATATAACAATGAGCCCCCCAGGAGCAATGCAGTGAAAATAACAGCTGCAACCAGGCGATTCACCCCGGTAGCCAAATTCTCAAACCTACGTTCGAGTTCAGGGGTCAGTCTGGCTGTGATGACTAACTCGCCATGTTCAACTTGTTTCAAGACAGCGTTCATACGTTCTGGCAAAGCAGTCCAAAGGCGGGCTTGTTTCTCAAGCCATTTCAGGACCTCCTCTACCACACTCTCGCGCTCATCCATCAACAATTTTCGAGCGAATGGCAATAATCCTTCGAAAACATTGAAATCTGGATTAAGCCCGGTGCACATACCGGAGAGGATCGCAAGGCAACGGACGAGAAAAATCAGATCGGAGGGGAGCTGAAAGGGAAGCTCAAAAAGCAGGTCACGGTATTCATGTGCGAACTGATGCATTTCTCGGACATCGATGCGAGTCAGTTCACGCATGCTCATTCCCCAAAACCGTTCTAATACAACTGCTTCTGCCTCTCGAATTCGCTCGAGATTGGCTCCCGGAAGGAGCATATCGAGGGTTTGATAAGCGCTTAACACTCGATCAATATCCTTGGTGGCGATAGCAATGGCCAACTCCTGCAAACCCTTCTTGGCTTCAGGGCTTAGATGACCGACCATCCCAAAGTCGACAAAAATTAAGCGCCAACTTCCGTTGGGAAGAGGCTCAATAAATAGATTTCCGGGATGAGGATCGGCGTGGAAAAAGCCCTCCTCAAAGATCTGTCGTAAATACGTTTGAAACAGGCGATCCGCCACTTCAGCCAGGTCCACTCCCGCATTTTCGATGGCTTGATAATCGGTGATCTTGATAAAGTAGACATCCTCCAGCGTAAGTACTCGCTTCGTTGTTTGTTGATGATGTACCTCAGGAATACGAACCTTCGGATCATTGGAAAACATCTCTCTGAAACGAGATGCATTCTCCGCCTCGGCCAAATAATCGATCTCCTCCCATACGGTTCGGCTAAACTCTATAAAGAGTGAATCCAGATTAGCCCGTCGAGAGATGGGACGGAAACGCTTCAACCAACGAATAACCACGCGCAATGCCGCCAAATCGATGGATAGTTTCTCCTCAATTTTCGGTCGTTGCACTTTCACAACCACATTCCGTCCATCCGCCAAGCGCGCCCGATGAACCTGCCCTAACGAAGCCGATGCCAAGGGTTGTGAATCGAACCAGGTAAAGCGATCCGCCAATGCCTCGCCAAATTCGGACTCGATGACGGCCAGCATGGACTCAAAATTCTCTGCTGGGACTTCGTCCTGCAAGCCGGAAAGTTCCTCAATGATTGAAGGGGGGAGCACATCTACACGTGCAGATAGAAATTGTCCTACTTTGATCCAGATCCCGCCTAATTCAGTGGACAGATTTCGATATCGCTTTGCCCAACTTCGATAACGACTATCACGTGTTCTTCGGGACAGTTTTTCAAGACCAAGACTACGCAAGAAGATATCCCACCAAAGCACATGGATAATAAGCATGCCAAAATAAGCCAATACACGAACATAACGCTGCGAAAAGACCTGTGCGAGCTTCAGTTGAGTGGGATGTTCATTCGAACCTTTAGTCATAATCCATTCCTTATAAAGATGGTCACGGAAGACTGACCGTCTCAATCAATCGCTATAAGTCAAAAGACAATCAGCACAACCTACCTCACCACTAAAAGGTTTATACAATATTAAACGGAATACCCCCATCGTTGCCAATCAATTCGATTGCGATTTTGATCTTCAGTTGTAGAAAAAAACGGGGGGGATCAATGATCCTCGCCCTATTGGTTTGTCTGCTTCACCGGATTGTGTGCTTGATCTGCCCGAAATGGATAGCTGTGTTCCGAATGGCATTGAGAGTATCAGGAGACTGATGTGTATTTCGATGTCGAGTCCTTTTCACTACTTCCTCGTGCTAATAATCTCCCAAGTATATATCTGCTGCAGCCAGTTGAATCCCAATGTGGTAGCTGCCAAAATTCGTTAATACTCGGCTTGCCTTGCATACCTTCTTTACACTTGGAATGGACTCCAAGTACCTTTTAATCTGGCGGTTAAGTATCAACAAGGCTTATGGTCCCGATGTTCTCCTCGCTTTAGAGGAGACCAACCACTTCATACTCTCCGCAACCAATGCCGGTACAAAAAGCAAGGGCAGGATGATTCGCCATTGCTCCCATAGTAGGGGCTCTGTATCGAAAATAGGCTGCAGAAAGGGCATATAGATCACAAGCATGAGCAATACCATGGAAGAAGCAACGGCGTAGAACATCCATTTATTGCTGAAAATCCCGATCTTGAGTAACGGATAGCGTTCCGAGCGCGAGGTGAAGGCTCGAAACAACTCAGAAAAGGAGAGGGTGGCGAAGGCCATGGTCGCTGCCAACGCTGGGTGATCCGGATAGGAACTCCTTCCAATGAGATATGCACTCAGGGTGGTGCCCGCGATCGCCAGTGTTTGGACGAGAATTCCAATTTGCATCAAGCGATTGATGATCGGTTCTTTGGGAGGGCGAGGCTTTTGATTCATCGTATCGGGATCGCCTTTCTCTGCACCCAAGGAGATTGCCGGTGCGCCATCTGTGATCAGGTTCAACCAAAGTAACTGGATCGGCGAGAGCGGTGAAGGGAGCCCAGCAACGATAGCAGAGAAAATAATCACAATTTCGGCCACATTACACGAGAGAAGGTAATAAACAAACTTACGAATGTTGGAATAGATCACCCTCCCCTGCTCGACCGCGGCGACGATGCTGGCGTAGTTGTCATCGGTGAGCACCATGTCGGCCGTTTCCTTGGCCACGTCGGTGCCGGTGATCCCCATCGCCACCCCGATGTCCGCTCGTTTCAATGCAGGCGCGTCATTGACGCCATCTCCGGTCATTGCCACAACCTGTTGATTGGCTTTCAAAGCATCCACAATACGGACCTTATGCTCGGGTGAAACACGGGCGAAGACGCTCGTGTGCATTACTCGATCGTGCAAAGCCCGATCGTTCATCTCTTCAAGCTCGCGCCCGGTGAGCAATTGGTCTCCGGCTGCAAATAGGCCGATCTCTTCAGCAATTGCCCGCGCGGTGCTCGGATAATCACCTGTGATCATTACGGTGCGTATCCCGGCGCTGCGTGCTTTTTCGATAGCATGTTTGACCTCCGGACGTGCGGGATCGATCATGCCGATCAAACCCACAAACGTCAGGTCGTGTTCCACGTTCTCAGGAGTGGCTTCATCGGGGATATCTTCTTCGACACGGTAAGCCACGCCGAGTACCCGTAACGCCTGTTTGGCCATAAGGTCATTTGCCGCTAGAATCTCCTTTTTCTTCTCCTCGGTAAGCAGCATGGCCTGGTCATCCATACATTGGTAGCGAGTGCATAGGTCGAGGACCACATCCGGAGCACCTTTTGTCGCCGCCACCTCCCATTGATGGTACCGCCCGTCATAGAATGGGCTCACATCTTCTGGTCGGGGATAATGGATTTTATGTACGGTTGTCATCCGTTTGCGGGTTGAGTCGAAGGGAATCTCATCAATCCGCGGGTAGGCTTTTTCCAATTCATCTCTTGGAGCCCCGGCCAAGGCGGCGGCCATAATCAAGGCTGCTTCGGTAGGATCGCCTATTGCGCGAACTTGGACACCTGCTCCATTTTCAGTCTCTTCATATATTTCCAGAACGGCATCATTATCCAACGCTGCCACCCAGAGAGCAGTTGTTGAAGCGGGGTAATCCTTGAGCGCGACCTCCTCGCCATCGATGGAAAAAATGCCTCTCCTATTCGCTCGATTTGAATTGACAGCAAACATGACCCCGTCAACCCAGATTTGCGTAACCGTCATCTGATTTTGGGTCAAGGTCCCCGTTTTGTCAGAACATATGACGGTCGTCGATCCAAGCGTTTCCACAGAGGCCAGCTTTCGTATAAGCGCATGACGACGAATCATCTCACGCATACCGATTGCTAACGTGATTGTCACCACCGCTGGAAGCCCCTCCGGAATGGCCGCAACAGCAAGGCTCACTGCGACAAGGAACATTTCTACTGGCAAAATACCACGTATCCAACCAACGACAAATATAATCGCGCATACTGCTAAAGCAGCCCCACCCAGTGTTTTACCTAGCTGGTCGAGGCGCTTTTGAAGCGGTGTGGCCTCCTCATGAACAGATTGCAGCATGGCGGCGATCATGCCGATTTGTGTGTTCATGCCTGTGCTGACCACGACACCCTTGCCTCGCCCATAAGCCACCAGGGTGCCACTAAAAGCTGTGTTGTGACGGTCACCAAGAGGGATATCCTGACGAAGAACGACACGGGCGTCCTTCTCAACGGGTTCGGATTCCCCGGTCAGGGAAGCTTCCTCGATGCGCAGATTGACAGTCTCAACCAAACGCAAATCAGCCGGCACGTAATTTCCCGCTTCGAGCAGGACGAGATCGCCGGCGACCAACTCGCGTCCTGGAATCGTTAGACGATGACCATCCCTAATAGCTTGTGCATCGGGCGCGGCCAGCTTCCGTAAAGCCGTCAATGCTTCTTCTGCGCGCTGCTCCTGAACAACTCCTAAGATCGCATTTAACACAACAATCGCTAAGATCGCGACCGCTTCGATATAGTCTTGAAGTACAGCGGAGGCAATCGAGGCGACAATGAGGACAATTACAATGAAATTGTTGAATTGCGCTAGAACCATCTGTAAGAAGCTAATCCGGGGCGCCTCCTTCAACTCATTTGGCCCGAATTGTTCCAAACGCCGCTTGGCTTCTTCCGAGCTCAATCCCCGATCTGGTGCTGTATTAAGGATATGAAAAACCTCTCTGGCTTCTAAAGTATGCCAAGGATTTTCATCATCCGCGCCAAACGGCCTGCTCCCATTTTCTTGATTGCTGTCGCCATGCTCATTTGCCATAGATCGCTCTACAAGTAACCCTTTCGGCATGAATTTAGATAGTAGGCTGATTTTATCATGATGCACATCCCCATTCCCTGACAGCTATCTGACATGCGGGTCCCATTTCACACTAAAAATCATCATTCTTAACCATCCGAATAGAGTGGCTCGAGAGATGGGGGTGCTGCTACCTTTCTACAAAAATATCAAAGAGGACTGAGCATGAGGCTGCCCCCCGTTTATTCCGTTTGGCAATTCATGCCCACAACAAGCTATGAATATTCAGGCAATAGTGTAAAAGATGGATGAAGTAGGAAGAGAACATGTGCAGAAGAACTTCCTCACTATGCGCCCCATGAAAATTATTTTGAGACTATTTCTTACATCGAACTACCACACGGAAGAAGTATGAGTCTGCCCAATGCGGGTTTAAAAACGGGTCACTCGGAACTTGACAAGTGGTCCGTTCTATCTTGCATTCATCTGTGATTTGAACTACAAAGCTATTTTAAATGTGTTAATGATGCCGAACGTTCCTTTTCCTATGCGAGGTCCACTACATGGGGAAACAACATCATAGAGCCATTTTTGCTCTACTCGAGGTCCTGTTGCTCTTCCTGCCAGGACTTCCAGCCTATCTCTGGCTCTGGCCGAATGTGGAGGGGACCCAATGGCATCAACCCGTTCAAATCATTGTTTATCTGTACTTTCTTGTGGGTTGTCTGCTCATCGGTCTTCGGCGTTGGAATTTAAAGCAATTGGGACTCAATTGGGAGGGGCTTGGAATAAGCCTTCTGTCCGGTTTCGCGGTTCTATTGGGTCGTTATCTGATCTATATTGCTACCAGCCTCCCCGTCACCCTCCGGCCCTTTTCCCTCTCGCGGTTTGCTGGTGAGTTTCTATTCTATTTCGGAATGGTTGGGTTTATTGAGGAGCTCTTGTTTCGAGGTTTGATCTATCGCGCCTTCGAAGAATGGGGTGGCATAAAACTCGCCATTTGGGGATCCACATTGGCCTTTGGTCTCTATCATCTTGGTGGACAAGGCCTGCTTGGCTTTCTGGGTACTGCCATATTAGGCCTGATATTTGCGGTTATTCGTTGGAGAGCGGGGGGGATTGTTGGTTTGATTTTGATTCACGGAATGATTGACATCCTGGCAATTGAGATCCAAACGCCTCTTGATCCGCAGCAACTTCATCAGGTGCAGATCGAACAGCCTCTATTGATTGTCCTTGGCTATCTCCTTCTTCTGGGGCCTGTGCTCTACCTTTGGAAGCTGCATCCAAAAGCGAAATCCTCCATGGATGGAAGTGATCATCCCAACCAGTGATCCATAGTGATTTTAAGATGATTGATAGCGCTTCAATATCTTGGGGCTGTCAAAATAAGTTTGATGGACTGCCCCAAATC
>CAYGXU010000021.1:22227-36332 GCA_964353875.1 uncultured Anaerolineaceae bacterium
AGCGATCCCAATGAAAGCCCACAAGATGACCAGCACATAAGCCACATCATAGCGCGTTAGATGCACGGCTCCGGCAACGACAACACCCACCGCCAGCATGATTAAAGCCCAGATTTGGTTAGAAATGCCCCAACCTCCCCACCCCAAATACTCTAATAACGAAGTGACATTGGCGATGGTTGCCACAGTGATCCATCCCAAGTAAATACTGAAGGGTACATCCACGAACCATTTTTCCGCAGCCTTTACTCGCGAGCGACCGATGTCCAGACGTAGATAAATCGCAATCAATGAAATAAGAAGGATCAACATCGCTACAAGCGTGATGGGGAAGAGTTCGTAATGCCAGAGGAAGATCCAGGCGCTATTGGCCAATGATCCCAAAACAAACCAGGCTCCGATCTTTCGCAGGCGTGGATTCTCCCTCTGTGCTGGTAATAGCTGATAGATTGCAAAAGCAATGAGGGCTAAATAAATCACTCCCCAAATCGAGAATACATACCCTGCCGGCACAAAATAAACCTGGAATCGATCGGAGATCTCTCCCGTCGTCTGCCCATTGATCGGTAAGGCGTTGGCCAAAACATTCACCGTAATCGTTACAATCACAGCGATCAAAACTACAATCTGTCTGAGTTTGTCCGCTTTCATTGCGCTCCTCCAAAATAAGAATGACAGTCGTTCTATAAATTCATAACCCCCTGACACCCCGATTGTTTCGAATTTTCCTTATCAAGATGGTATTTTATTTCCTTGTTTGAGGTAACATCCCCTACCCGCAATGATCTCCAGGCATATCACGAGATCCGATTTTTTCACTCTGCCTTAGGAAGTATTTTTTCAGTTACCATCCGCTTCGCCAACCAGGCTAACAATGGCACCACGAGACCCCAAACAACAGCCAACACGAGAACGGTGAGCAAAAAGTCTTGATTAAACTCAATCGCACCCAAGCGCCCCCCGGCCACATAGCTCAAAGGTCCGAAGACCGCGCCTAGGAGCGCCGCTACCAGATACCGACCTTGCAACCACTTGAGAGTACCGTTCAAGGAGGTTGAAAAAAGCAGCCACATGGCGTTTATCCACTCTCCCACCTGTGCCCCATCAAAAAGCGTCTCCAGTTTCCTCCACTGGAATAGAGGGCGACCAGGGTATAAAAACTGGCGGTGAAGAAACCCAACACCATCATCAGAAGGACCCAACCCGCTGCACGAAATCGTGATTTTTCCCGATATACAATCCAGGCTGAGAAGAGGACAAAACCTACGTACAAATCAACCAGGGAGACGATTCCCCAGGGCATCGACATGAGAATCTTGCCCTCCTCGAAAAAGTCACCGATAACAAAACCGTACACCAACACTGCGGTCATTGAGAACAAACCGATCCAGGCCAGCGCCTTGGCAATTCTCATTTTTCCTCATCTCCTCTCATATTGATCTTTTTATGTTTTCTGAAGACTCTAGACTCTTCGATAACAAGTTACGCATAGACCTGTGCACACTGCGTGGAACCTCCCCCACCGCGTTGGATCGTGACTTTGCTTTCGATGATCATCGATCCTAGCCGCAACCAGATATGCCCGACAATCCCCTGAAGTCTCCGCGCAATGTTCTTGAACCCGCCGAGAGGGGGGTTAGTTCCTCATAATGCTTTCGCAACCTTATTCTTGCGTGGAAACCAGGGGATGAAGGCATTGGTATTGGCGATATATTCTTCATAGCCAGGTTTGGCTTCTTTTAGACTCTTTTCGAGTAATGCTACGCCGGTGACGCGCAGGAGTAGCAAGGTCATCAAGGCTGGGCTGAAAATCGTCACCCACCCCCAAGGCGTCGAGGCGGCGATGAGGAAGTAGCCCCACCACTGAGCGGCGTCCCCAAAATAATTAGGATGGCGGGTATATCGCCAAACGCCTGTGGTGAGTAGTTTTCCTTTATTGCCCGGATCGGCCTTGAATCGTGCCAATTGCCAGTCTCCTATGGCTTCGAAAAAGAAACCGATTACCCAGATCGCTATCCCGGCATAATCCAACACAATAAGATGGTCAGGTGTCGTATGATAATGAGGGAAGAGCAAGGGCGCCCCAATGACCCACATGATGACGCCCTGAAAAAGGAAAACCTTAAGGAAGCTTTGCCACCACCACGTGCGCCCAGCCTTCACCCGCATCGCTTGGTAACGAAAGTCCTCTGCCTTTCCCCAATTACGCCTAAGGATGTAAAAGGTAAGCCGTAAGCCCCAGATCGTCACCAGAACACTGATCAACCATTTTCTGGCAGGGAAACCTTCCGGCGCCAACGCAAAGTAGACCCAGTTGGTCATGACAAAACCCGCGCCCCAAAAGATATCGACGATACTGGAATTCTTCAGGAACAAGCTGATCAGCCATAGGAGCGTCATAAATCCCAGGATAATTAAACCCGCATAGAGATAAATTTCGATCATGGTCCTCCCTGTCCGTTCTGTTTTTATGCTACCCTTGTGAGGAACGAGCTGAGACGCAGGCGAAGCCGATGGCGCGTGGGCCGATATGCGCTCCAATCACGGGGGTAATATCCACCGATGGAATCACTCCCTCCGGTAGAACGTGGGCAACTTTCGCAAGCAGCTTTTTAGCCTGTTCATGCGCATGGGTATGCACCAATGCGACTCGTTCCAAAGGAGCCCTCTCCACCAATAAATGGATGAGCCGATTGAAAGCCCCGTTTGAAGTCCTCACTTTCTCTGAAGTGGGATTTCCCGCATGCATCTTCAACAAAGGTTTAATTTGCAGCAGGCTTCCGAAACTCGAAACGAGACCATTCACACGGCCACTGCGCCGCAGAAATTCAAGGGTATCCAATGCGGCGAAGACGTGCGTGCGATTGATCTGATCCTCCAATGCGGGAAGAATCTGAGCCAGCGAGGCCCCCTCAGCAGCCATCTTCGCAGCTGTCTCGACCAGAAAACCCGTTCCCAGGCTGAGTTGTTGTGAGTCGAACACCATCACGGGGACGGAAGTGGTTTCTCTGGCGGCCAAAGTGGCAACCTCTAAGATCGCACTCAAGCTTTTAGAAATGTGGATTGAGATGATCTGCGAGGCTCCTTGGCGCGCCAGACTTTCATATGCTTGTTGGAAGACGTCCACGCCTGGTGCTGCTGTCGTAGGTGTGTGATTGTAATCGGGCAATCTCCGATAGAATTCCTCCCGTGTCAGATCGACGCCATCCAGAAAACTCTCTCCGGCAGCGTGAATGTAGAGCGGGATGACGCGGATGTCGTATTTCTTAATCACCTCTTCGGGCAAATCGCATGTGCTGTCGGTTACAACTTTTACAAGCATGTCACTCCTCAAGGGTTTTATTTCGATGATCTATATCGTGTGCGTCCATTGGCTCGGGGGCTGGATAAGTAACCCCTGCTGCATTGAGGTTTAGATTAGAAGCTGACAGTGAGATCACTCGATTAATGATCGTATTTTACTTCATTATGTATAATATTTATATTAATAATCTTATTTATCCGCAATCGGTTCCCGAGATCAAGAAAACATTAAAGGAGATATGAGGAAGCGAATGTCATCTAGAATTTTTAGCATGATTGAATAGCCTGAAGGAAGACATTGCCGGCATCATCAAAATAAGCGCTGGCTGACCTCACGCTCAGACTATTCGCTCTGCTGCTGAGATCACCTTCCTTCCTTTGTCAATATGAACTCCGATTTCAGGATCGCATACATCTCAAGGTCTTCAAATTCGCCCCATTTCAAGACATGCTTTCGCCTTCGTCCCTCATGTGTCATCCCAATCTTCTCCATCACCCGTCCTGAGGCCGGGTTTCGGCTGAGGTGCATGGCGCAGACTCGATTCAAACCCAGTCTTTCAAAACCATAGTGTAGAACTTCTTGAGCCGCTTCTGTGCAATAGCCTCGATTCCAATAGGGTTTTCCAATCCAATAGCCCAGCTCGGCATGGGCATGTTCCTGATTCACGGTCAGACCAATGGCTCCAATCAGTTCGCCACTCGAATGAAGGACGATAGCGAGACTGATCAATTCCCCCTTGACGAATCCCTCCTGGTGAGTCTTTATCCAGGCTTCTGCCATGCCCTCCTCATAAGGATGGGGGATATTCAACGTATTTGAGGCGATATCCTTCTCCCCAGCCAGCAGTTGAACCCTGGTGGCGTCTTCCAGGGTGAATGCTCGCAGCAGCAGTCGCTTAGTTTCCAACCTCGGGATTTCACCGTTTTGATTTTCAACCGCATGATTGCTCATCTACTCACTCCCCCAAAGATTGCCCGGGCCATTCTTTCTATCACATGCAATTTGACCTCAATCCAGCCAAAGGTCTCGTTTTTTTCAGATCAGGTCATGCACCTGCGGTTATTCATCCTGGGGAATAAAATCCCATATTCTCTTACAAGAAACGGCAGGAAATTCTCTCATAAGCAAGAAAAGGGAAATGCATTAAGCGATGTTCTCGTTGCGGGGTAGTCCACGCCAGCAATTAGAGGACTAACACAACACCAAAGACAATCTCGACCGCAAGGCTGATCCAATTGGAGCGATCCGGCGCTTTATCAACGAATATGGAGACCAGGCGCACCGCGCCGATCGCCAGGTAAGCAATGCCAAGCATTTGAAATGCTGCCGGCTGCTTGAGAATGAGCGGGGCTGCACCTAACCCAATAAAACCACCGCCCAACACGGCTCTGATCTCAGAAATTCCTCGGGGCCCAGTAGGTTGCAATCCAGTGAAACCGCGTACCGCCATAGGCCAGATGAGAGAGAATATCCCTGTCAGGACTGTGGCAACAGCCATAATAATTTGAACGATATCCAAGAAAGCCATGATACTCCTTTCATCCCATACCCCTGGGAGTGATAATGAGGTAAATCATATCAGAAAAGTGAGACTTGGTCATCGTGAACTGACTATTAAATAAACGAAGTGGAAAATTGCACAGAATTTCTCAGGAGACCCAATTATTTCACGCCCAGTGATGAAACCTCATCGATTCTAAACCCCCGTCCAATAACCCATCTCATCCTCTTAGCTTCGAGAGCAACGCTCCTGAGCCACCATGGAGTTCAGGCACATCATCTGGAAATACCACCCAGAATAATTCAAACTCGATTGGCGCGTCGGTCCCATCGGAGGGGAATTGCTCGTAATGCTGCCATCGATCCAGCCACGATCCAGAATGTTGAAGATGATAGGAGTGCCGCCTCTGCACCCCCTGACCGCCGATACTGGTCATATCAAAATCGCACGATCCCAGATAGGATTGAATAGCCAGCCCCTCCAATCCGGTTTTCTCTGCTGATTCTCGCAGTACAGCCTCTTCCAACTTCTCGCCTTGCTCGACCGTCCCAGCCGGCGCCTGGACCCCTGCCTCCGGATGCTGGGGATGACGAAAGACCAGCAGCCGATCTCCCTGAGTGATATGGGCGACAACTTTTTCCATGACGTTCTTCAGCAATCAACTTCCGCATCTAGCTCCGTGAAGCAACAATGTTCTTGGCTGTTGTTTTAGGGGCAAACCCTTGATGAAAAAGCATGATAAGCATGAGAATTTCCATGGCAGAAAATTCAGACGCCGGAGATGGGTTCACCCACAATCGAACCTGATATGTCCTCAACCCGAAACCAGCAGTGCTTGATTATGAGGATTGACTTATCGCTTTTGTATTAAATCTCGCAACTCATCGCGCGTATCCGCCGCCTGTCCGATCGCAAAGCCCACCAGCATGCAGAAGAACACCGCCATGATCCCGATTAAATTCACCCAGGAGACTTTCACCACATAGGGCAATAGGATCAAAATGAGAAGACCAATAAACGCGCCGATGATGATGCCCTTCCATTTGTGAGGCACTTCACCGATCACCCGCTTTAAATCCAGCGGTTCTCTCGTTCGTCGATACTTATGAGCGATGCTATGCTGCAGCTTTCTATCCTTTTTCTGTGGATCGCGCGCTCCCAACTGTTGGTCGCGAATACGCTTGAAGCGATCAGCATCATTTTCGTTCCTCCCCATTAATCACCTCCTCTGTACGCAAGAACCTTTAATGATCAAAATATTCATAAGGCCAACGCTCTCCTGTTGATTTTGGTCACTCCTTGCCACTTCTCCTTTCCCAATTCCCATGATCAACCCTCATAATCATATGGGTGCTAGTTTCTTCAATCACTTGGAAACCAAAACGTTCATAGAAAGCTCGCGCGGGATTCGCTTTTAGGCTTTGAAGTTTTATAGGAACACCCTTCTTGAAACCCTCATCCATAAGCTCTCGAAGCAGAAAACCGCCAATCCCCCGCCGCTGATATCCGGGTAGAATAGCCAGATAGGTAAGAAAGAAGTGGTCACCGCAATCCTGTATAGAAACGCAACCCACATCTTTACCATGATATCGGATTACCTTTCGCTCCTCGGGATGAAAATGCTCCCGGAAATATTGCAATTGCCACTCCTCATCCCAGCCCCAAATCTGATCAACGTATTCCCCCAGCGTCTCACGATGCAAGCCATAGAGAAAGCTGAAATCGTCCCCACACGCCTGACGTAGTTCAAGCTCCTGCATTCTATAAAACCCTTGTTTGACTAGTTTGAAAAAATCTTATCCACTTAACCCTTCAATGTCTATAATCGCTATCTCGAAAACCTTATGAATGATTTACGAGAGAATTCATGAGTTACATATCCGTCTTCTCTTTCGCATTTAATTCTATTGTGAAATCCATAAAAATATAAATATTAGTCTATACGCATACCTGCCATTATGGCAAATGGGAGAAGCTCCTCGGTATTCGTCAACGCTGTAAGGCCGGAAAGTAAATCTCCAACGCTGAAAGCAGCCCATAATCGGTAAGCACATAAGGACCGCCCTACGCATCATCCCGGTACATCCAATAATTGACCACTTCTCCATCAATTTAAATGATCAAAAAAGTACTTCGGGCATCCTGATCGCCCATTCCCCTGGCATGGCCCACATCCATTTGTCATACCCCATCGATAGTAACAACGCTGGTGTTGTGTGTGTGACCACAGATATAGGCGACCAACTCCTCTTCCCTGAGAAGATTCCAAAACCGATCGCGATGCTGCGGGAATCGATCCAGACTATCTCCCCTGTGTCGCAAACGGCCATTATCGGCGTCCGGTTGCGGGAACGCCGGTTCATGGCCAAATACAAAGAGTCGGTCACCTCGATTCTGTGCCAGGTCAGTCACCAGCCAATCATAGAGGTGATCCGTGATATCGCCTGAGGTGACATCGTCGCCATCGTCCTCACCTAAAAGATGAGATTGAAGACCCCAACCCCTCTCCACTTTACTGCAATTACGGATTCCACACCAGGGATGGATAGTCCATCGTAGGCAGGGAATGTGAAGTCTCTCAAAAAAAGTTGATTGGTTCAAACTTCTTTCGAATCCCCCAAAATAGATAGGATCTGAGCGAATACTTTTGTCGCTGAATGACCCGCCTCTCGCATCAAGGCCAAAGTTCCTGTTTCATACAAACGCCTTGCCAGAATAAAATTCTGTTTGAAGGTTGTTTCCCAGGCTTCCATGACAGCTAGCGGGCGAAGATCATAATCGTGCATCATGTATTCGATCTGCAGCACCGAGATGATTTCTTCGAACACGGCATTCTCCGGACCGATTTCCATAATATTTTTCCAGCGTAGATAAGGCGATGCACTTAGCAAATTGGTGCTTCCTGACCATGGATCACGAGAGGCGTATCGAATCTGGCGTACCCCGGTCATGCATATAGCGCCGATGCAAAGGGGGCAAGGTTCTGAAGTGGTATAGAGAATCCAATCATGTGGGTCGGCAGTTCGATAATCTACGCATAACAAGGCATTGATTTCAGCGTGCGCCAGGGGTGTTCCGTAAAGCTGATTTCGTAGCTCACAGGTCTGTTCGAAAATGCGATTGCGACCTTTGGAAAGAATCTTTCCACCATGATTGGTGAGGGCAGCTCCGATCGGGATCGACCCGGCGCAATACGCCTCCCAGGCCTGTTCAAAGCATACCTGCCAGGCAGGGGATAGTGTCTCCCACATTATTCTCTCATCTCCGTTTTAATATCCACCTTTCGACGCAACGAGCACACACTCATACTCCCTAACCATGTCACACATCCTATTGCGACGGTGTGCTCACACTTAAATAAAGTCGATATGAGTCATACTCGAAGACTTGATGCAAACCGCGGATTGTCTCATCCAGGAAAGAGCAGTTCTCACAGATCACTGCACAGGGGCTAAAATCTGAAGACGCATAGCGCGCAGAAGCCGTTCCTTCAACAATCCACTCCACTCTCAGTGATTTGTTCGGAGCGCCCAAGAGCGCCCAAAGCGGGTATTCTGCGCTATTGCCTGAAAGCATAATCCCAACCTGCTCACAAGCGACTTCCTTAATTCTCTCTGTAATATTCTTATACGGTTCGAGTAAGTACAGCCCATTTGCAAAGTACAACTTATTCCTGGGTTCAACCAAGACACTCCCAACATAAGAACGTTCGGGTATTGGCAAAAGAGGTCTGGAATTGATACTTACCAGCCACGGCCAGCTTGCAAACAAGAGTAACCATCCAACGGCCAATGCAATTTTCCTATGGATGAATCGCTCAAGGATAATCCCTGCCAAAGGAGCGAACAGGATAAAAAAGGGGAGGTGGTATCGACTTGCAAAAACCTGCCACTTGAAAATAAAACTAAATACCAGGAAGGTGGCTAATGTGATCGATGCATAGACGATCAATAGGGATGTGATTTTGTTGCGCTTTCCTACGACCAGCCCAATCATAATCAGGATTAGCAATGCATGCAGGAAATTACCTACCAAATCCTCATGGGTGCTGGGCTCAAATACGTGGAACCTGCCGGCAGAGGTGGTCCGAGGATCGTTGACATCCAGGCCGATTAAATCATGTAACTTCACAACAAACAACGCGACTGCTTTATTGATGTGAGGAGAGGGCGTACCTGCATGAAGACTGGCATTACGCAAGACGTTGGAGAGCAATACCTGCGGTGTGTGGGGCTGACCTCCATGTAGGCTCAACTCGGTTGGGTCGAAGACCGAATCATAAATCGAATAATTTCGCAAAAGATATCCCGCATTAAGAATGAATACCAAAATCAAGGCAAACATCGACATAAGAAGCATGGATTTCCAGCCGACACGTTTTACAAGGAATATGGCAATCCATAAAGCGAAGGGGGCAAGATAAGCTACCGCAGTCGGCTTCGTTAACAACGCGAGGCCTACGCCAAGGCTTAGAAAAAATACTCTTAATCTCTCGCTCGGATTCTGTCGGAGTGCTATAGCTTCCGCAGCCACAGCGATGATCCAAAAGGCCACGACATAGTCATTCATTGTGCTCGAAGCCTGGGTAATTCCCATGGGCAATGTAGCTGCAAAAGTAACCGCAAACAATTGCCCCCTCTTATTGGCGCCAAGCTCCTTAGCGATTAATGCTACGCCAACCAGGCTGGATATCATGGCAAACCATTCTATAGCGTTGGCTAATCTATCCCCCCCCGAAAGCACATAAAAATGCAGGATCACAAACTCAGCCCATGGGGGTCGGCTGTTTTGAACTTCAATCCCCGTGGCAAATGGCGTTACAGCCTCTTCCTGCGCCCAATGCGCAACACGGCTCATGTGGTAGATCATGGCATCCCACGTTTGCGGCGGAGCAAACCATGAGACCAGGGCAGTGAGAACAACGATCAGTACGATGCCAAAAAGCAAAGTACGGTCCGTCCAATGCTCCAGCTGAGGCCAATGAGGAATAGATATCTTTCTGTTTTTCAAGCAGCGCCAGAGAAGCCACCCACTGCCTGCCAAGAGAGATATCCCCCAGCCCAATGACAAACCAAAAACATTAATCGCACCGAGCAGGCTTAGGGCCTCTGTCATCACAACAACAACCACTCCCCAGAGGAGCGCCGCACGCAAATAAGCCCAACGCCAACCTGCTGCTGGCCAGATATTACCCAGAACCAAGAAGAAACAAATGAATGTCACCAGCGGTAATAACGCCAACATATCCATAAGCTTCCCGTTTGTATGCACATGACCTGCACTAGACCATTATGTGCAACGTTTTCCTGGTTGAGATGCCTGCCCCTGCCTGCGCGATTCCGGGTCATGCAAAGGAGATTCATTCGTGCAATCCCCAATAGAACATTGCTTGATAGTTGATTTATAAGAACATAGGCTCAAGACCCGTCTTTCCGTTGCCCACGGTAATTCAATGCGAGTAATTGGGCCGGCCATCTCCCACCTGCAGAATAAGAGGTTACCTTATATGTGCAAGAAAAGATTGAAAGCCTCATGCTTCAAGTCGAAAAAGTAAGATTCAAATTACACCCTGCTCCTCATGAGAGCGATGATATTCCCCTCCTTATAACGGTTTATCCAATCATGGATACCGAATAGAAGGATTTACGTCTTCAATGGCTGACTTCGCTATCATTGCTTAGTCAAGATTGCCTCTTTCTCTTCTTCGGATAGGAAAGCGATCGTTAATGCATTACGTTGCGCTTGCTGGATTTGCTTTTGTGTAAGACCCGCTGCCGGAGCAGCCACTTCATATTCATGGTGCAGATCAATGCCGCTAATACCGGGATCATCTGTGTTGATCGTCGCCAACAGCCCGTTCTCCAGGAAGATACGGATGGGATGGCTGGTGTAATTCTGTACACAACTGGTCTGCACATTACTGGTCAGGCTCGATTCGATCCCGATCTGGTTCTCCCTCATGTATGCCATGAGTTGCGGATCCTCCACAGCCGAGAGCGCATGACCGATGCGTGTGGCTCCCAGGATTCGGATCGCCTGCCAAATGCTCTCCGAGCCTGCCGATTCGCCCGCATGTGCAATGACCATAAGTCCAGCATCTCTTACTTTGCTAAAATGCTGATGGAAGAGCCCTGCCGGATAATTCGCCTCGTCTCCGGCCAAATCGATCGCCACCAAGGCCTGATGATGAGCTAAAAGTGCAAATAATTCCTTCCAGCTGATCTCTGGTCCATAGGTCCGGCTCAGAATACCGATCAAGTTGACTTGAATATCAAATTTCTCACTCGCCTCAGCCACGCCATCGATCACCGCCTCCACCACTCCCTGCGGATTCAGCCCATGGGATTCAGCCATAAACCATGGACTGAAACGAAGCTCGATGTAATCAATGCCTTCTTTGAACGCCTCTTCCACATTCTCATAGGCGATGCGGCGGCAGGCGGGATAATTCACCATGACCTGCGTAAACCATTTCATCTTCTCGATAAACGCCATCACGCCTACCTGTGGTTGCATCACTTGAATATGAGGGCGCAAGCTTTCCAAATCCCAGGCAGGAAGAGGCAAGTTGTATTGACGTCCCAAATCCAGGACGGTTTCCAGGCGAAGATTCCCATCCAGGTGGCGATGCAAGTCAATCAATGGCAGATTGGGATCAATCATTCCCTCTGCATCTCCTTCTTCTATGGATGTTCGACAAAACGTTTTTAAAGTAGATTGAACCGCCCGACCAAATCAATCCGAAGCCGTCTCAGATAAGTTTACTTTTTTTATCGAAAAGTCCCAAACGTACTTTTATGGATAAAACCAGTAGAGATGCCTGCTTTAACTGAAACAGAGCCATGGATCAGTGACAATCAGGCAACATGGCGCAAATTCGGGATTGCAGATCAAATATCACTCTGCCAAGTGCACTTGTCTGTAAAGAAGACTACGCTGGTAGCTCGATGATGAATTTCATCCCTTCGCCAGGACCGCTCTCAGCAGATATTTTTCCACCATGCTGCTCGACGATCGACTTCGCAATGGCTAACCCCAATCCTGAACCCCCTTTGTCTCGTTGACGGGACTTATCCACGCGGTAGAAGCGATGGAAGAGCCGCGGAATCTCCTCTGCTGCGACACCGGGCCCATTGTCCTGAACAGATAAGCGGACGCCATTTTCTATCATCTCTGCCGAAAGGACAATCCGGCCGCCCGCAGGTGTGTAGCGAAGGGCGTTATTTAACAGGTTCCCGAGCACCTGAGCCATCCGATCCGGGTCGGCGTTAATCTCGGGAATGTTCGGAGCGGCAATCACCTCAAGGGTAATGTCGCGCTGTTGGGCACGCAGCATCTGCGCTGAAACGGCTTTCTCTAAAAGCTCAACTGGATTTACTGGCCTGGGAATCACTTGAAGTTCACCCGTCTCCGCCAAGGAGAGTGTTCGAAGATCTTCCACCAGAGTGTTTAACCGCGATGTCTCATCCCGAATCACCCCTAGGACCTCATCGTCCGCAGGCATAACGCCGTCTCGAATCGCTTCAGTGTGTGCCAGGATCACACTTAAAGGTGTACGCAGCTCATGGGCAATATCAGCTGTCATCTGGCGGCGCAATGTCTGTGCATTTTCCAGGTCGGCATTCATTTGATTAAACGCTGCTGCCAACTCACCCAATTCATCTTGAGACCGTACCAGGACCTTTTGCTGCAAGTCCCCTCCCGCTACTGCGCGTGATGCCTTAGTTAGCTCTTTTAATGGGCGTGTAAGCGTTTGAGCTAGAAAGACACCCAGGATGACTGCAATGGCTACCCCTCCCAAAGCACCCAGGACCAAGGAACGATTCATTTGGCTCAGAAAAGCCTCGCCCTCAGACGAAAGACCAAAATCCCCGCGACCCGAGACTAACCTCCCCACTTCGCGCCCGTCTACCTCAATTAGATAACCGCTCTCAATGACCCCCTGAGCAACAACTTCACCAATCTTGTATCCTTGCCCTGGGACAACTACGCGCCCATCATGATCCACCACCAAAGCTGAGCCGCCAGCTTTATTTGCGCCGCGCATGGCGCCATGGCCTTTTATCGCACCCTGCGGGATGAGCGTTTCAACACCTTGCCAACTACCCATGGTTTCGTAGTAATCCGTTAATTGCGTAATTAAACCATCCCGCATCTGTGAAAACATAAAATTGCCGAACTGGTCGGTGGTCGTACGTCCAGCAAAGAAGGCAGTCAAAGCCGTCCCCAATAAGGCGACGACCATGAAAGCAAGTACTAGTTTAACCGTCAATGAGCGCATCACATTCACTCCCGAGCGAAACGATATCCAACTCCATAGACCGTCTCAATATAGCATGGTGAACCTGGGTCAGGCTCGATCTTGGATCGCAAATTCTTAATATGCGCGTCAATGGTTCGCTCGTAGCCCTCATATGCCGTCCCTTGGATATGATCGAGTAACTCCAGGCGTGAGAAAGCTCTCCCAGGATACGATATCAGAGTTGCCAAGAGATCGAACTCGGAAGGCGTTAGGTCAACAAACTGCTCCCCAACTTTGACAAAATGGCTCTCCCGATCCAGGGTAATATCACCGACACGAAATACCTTCCCTGCCGGCTCTGCTTTTCCGGCTCGTCGCAGAACGGCACGCGCCCGTGCGACGAGCTCGCGGGGTTTGAAGGGTTTTGTAATGTAATCATCGGCACCTAACTCCAGACCAATGACTTTATCCTCGTCACTCACCCGAGCCGTAAGCATGATGATCGGCGTCTCGCGGTCCTTCCGATGTAGGCGTATAAATTCATAGCCGTCCATCTCCGGCATCATAATGTCCAACACTATCAGGTCGGGTTTTTCTTCACGGGCCTTATAGAGCGCCTCGCGACCATTGGAGGCGGTTAATACGCGGAAACCTTCCTGCTCAAGATAAGCCTTAACAACAGAGACTAAACGTTGCTCATCGTCAACAACCAGAATCGTTTTTGACATTGGATCCTCATGGGTTCAATTTATCACAAGATAATACAAACAAGGAAACGCTACGCTCCGAACTTGATGCATGCATTTGCGCATCCAATCGTATTTGTATCAAATAAATGTGAAGAATTCGTGAAGATTCCTAGAAGATTTTTAATCTTATTCTAATCGGAACATAAATACTAAGCAGTAAAACTTGTGGCTATAATGAGATGCCATCCGTTGCCACACCAAATACCGCCAGGATTGCTTGCAGCCACATCGAGATTATCCGCGAAGAGGTTTATCCAGCACACTGGGCAAGAGATGAGAGACCTGGGGCAGCCCCCTTTAAATCTCTTC
>CAYGXU010000022.1:0-3435 GCA_964353875.1 uncultured Anaerolineaceae bacterium
TCGATTTTACTTAATTTGTGAACCAAACCACCATCGGCGATGCGAATGAAAGCCACGATTTCTGGTTCCTCGCGCAGGCTGCCATCCAGGTTCTCATAGAGCAGGGTGAAGGTGTATAGCTCGCCCTGCGTGCCTACATCCACCCAGTCGTTCAACTCATCCAGGCAGCGTTCACAGAACTGCCTGGCAGGGACATAGGTGATTTCACAACACTCACAACACGAGCCAAGGATCGCTCCTTCGTCTTTAATCGCCCGCAGGAAACGCTCACCTGCCACGCCGGCGGTGTAGCGGTTGTTTACAGGTAAATCTCCCCTCCAGGCGGAGGGTGCTTGAGGATTTCGCTCTAGTAGGGTCATGATCCTCCCTCCTTGAGGGGCTTGAAATAGAGGATGTCGGTGATCGCCCCTTCCCGCTCATCGGATGGTTTCCAAACAGCCTGCACACGCATGCCGATTTGCACCTCGTCCGGTTCGACCTCACCCAGCTTGTGCATGATGCCATGCAGCGGGGAAGCGCCATCGATCTCGATCACAGCCGGGATTTCCGGTTCCTGAATGCGTTGAACATCCCAGGCGACATAGCAGAGGGAGAAGGTGTTCACGGTTCCGGTGTCTTCCAAACGCACATAGGAGTCCATCGGATGGAAGCACCACTCGCATACGGTGCGGGGCGGGACAACTGTCTTGCGGCAGGTTCGGCAGTAACTTCCCAAAATATAGCCCTCCTTCAGGGCCGCCAAATAAGTGCCGATGGCGATGCCTGCGTCCCAGGCATAGTTCCCGCGCAGTTGATCATGACGGAAGAGGACCTTTCCCTCGGAGAAATCGCTCTCGCTCAGGGGTGTACCTGGAAAGCTCTTGATTTTACTTGTCATCGTCTATTGCTCCTTTCAGGGATTGGTCCCCAGGATAATCACTGTGCCCACTTGCATCAGGTCACCCCAGGCTTGCGCCAGGCCGCGCTTGGGTTGACCAGGCACCTGGCGTGCTCCCGCTTCGCCGCGCAGTTGCCAAAAGAGCTCGGCCACCTTCATCAGACCTGCTGCGGCGATCGGGTTGCCCACGCCGAGCAATCCTCCTGAAGGACAGACCGGCATGTTACCATCCCGCAGGCTGACGCCATCAGCCACCAATTGCGGAGCCTGGCCGCGATCGGCAAGCAACAATCCTTCCAGGTGGTGGCATTCTTTGTAATCGAAGGGATCATAGGGCTCAACGATATGGATCTCCTTACGCGGCTCCTTGATCCCGGCCATCTCATAGGCCATGCGGGCGGCGTATTCCACATAGCGTGGGTAAGCAAGGTCCCGGTTGGTCCAATAGGCGGTGTCCAAGGTCCAGCCCACACCCTGAATCCAGACTGGTTTGTCGGTGATGCGCTTGGCGACATGCTCGGCCGCCAGGACAAGCGCAACGGCTCCGTCGGTGACCGGACTGACATCCAGGCGGTTCACTGGCCAGGCGAGCACTTCCGAGTTGAGCACGTCCTCTACGGTAATGTCCGCATCCCCCAGCAGAGCGCAGGGGTGATCGGCGGCGTTGCGTTTGTTCTTCACCGCCACCCGGGCGATGTCCTCCTTGGTGATGCCGTAGGTGGTCATATAGCGATTCATCTCCATGGCGAAGATCCAGAGGAGGTTGGGCTTCAAGGCGCGCTCGGTAGTGTGGTCGAAGATGGTCAGGAAAGCGCCCTGCGCATGAGGGTAATAGCTGGACATCTTCTCCTCGCATACGACCAGGACGGTGTCGAATAAACCTGATGCGACATGATACCAGCCCTGGATGGGCGTGAAGACACCCGTGCCCCCGCCGACATAGGAGCGCATGAAGGGTTTGCCCCAGGCGCCAGCCCCATCGCTGAGGTATTCTGCTTTCATGTGCACGCCGTCGAACGAATCGGGTGCGGTACCCAGGCAGACGGCATCGATATCATCAATCGTCCTCTCGCACGATTGCAGTGCCATACGCGTGGCCTGCCATGCCAGTTCTTTTCCGGTTTCGAGGGCACGACGCATAAACTTGGTCATGCCGGCTCCAACAACTGCAACTTTTCTTAATCCCATGGCTGCCTCCCTCCTAATTTCCAAAGACCAGGACCGCGCCACTGGTGGTCGGGACACCACGCCAGGATTGAGCCAGCCCAATCTCGACTTCTTCCAGTTGGTGCGCTCCGGCTTCGCCGCGTAACTGTAGAACCACCTCCAGCGCGCGCGCCAGCCCATTGGCGTCAAGCAAGTCACCCATGCCCAGGCTGCCACCGGAGACATTCACTGGTAGTTCGCCCTGTGACTCTGTCACGCCGTCCTCGGTGAGCATACCGGCTTCGCCTTCACGGCAAAGCCCCAATGCCTCCAGATGCTGCAATTCCTTGTAGGCATAGGTGTCGTCGACCTCGGCGAAGTCGATCGCTTGATAGGGTTGGCGGATACCCGCCTGGCGGTAGGCCATCTCCGCGGCTTGACGGATGTAGGGCACCGATCCCCATTCGCGGCTCTCCAGGGCGGCCGCGCCGTTGCACCAACCCATACCAAGGATCCAGATGGGACAATCACTCAAATGGGAGGCGCGCGCCTCGGAGGCGAGCACCATCACCACAGCTCCATCAGCATAGCGCGAGACTTGACGTTGATATAAAGGCCAGGCCAATGGCGGTCCCTCAAGGACTTCCTCCAGGGTCAGGTCAGCACCGTACGGAGCAAGCGGATTACGCAGGGCGTTGTAACGGTTCTTTATTACAACTGCAGCGCATTGCTCGAGGGTGGTATCCGTTTCATAGAGGTAACGGTTCATCTCCAACCCGGCAACGAAGTGGGTGTTCAAGCCCAGAGGTCGATTGAGGATGGGATCCTGGGCGTAGGCGATGACCTCAGGTAGCGTAGTCACATTAGAGGCTTTGCTATGGCTTTCCACGGCAACGAGTTCACATTGACCGGTGCGGATGAGCATAGCGCCGGTAGCCAATCCGTGCAGGCCATCGCCGCCAATGGTATGGACCGGTTTCAGCGCTGCGCCGATTTGGTCGGGGACATATTCGTCGAAGATGCTGGTGCCTTCGATGAAGTCCTCGGCCACAGTAACGAAGCTATCCACATCGCTGCGTGGATCAATACCTGCGTCCGCATAGGCTTTTACTGCGGCTTCGTACATCAGTTCTTTATAGGACACGTCGGGTGTTATAGGCCGGTAACCAGCCCATCCCACACCAATAATTGCGACACGATCACTCATGGAAACTCTCCTTAGATGAGAATCCGACTGGTCAAAATAAATGAATGTTGACAGTTTAGGTTATCGACACCTCCATCCGGGGTGAATTTGAGGATTATAGAAGATTTTTCACACCATTTTTTAAGTAGGAGAAGGCTGCAAAAACCCGCCTTTGATTCCATCCATAAAATCAGGAGTGAATGAAGAAGGGCATCCTCTCCCAGGT
>CAYGXU010000022.1:3535-16361 GCA_964353875.1 uncultured Anaerolineaceae bacterium
TTTGATTCCATCCATAAAATCAGGAGTGAATGAAGAAGGGCATCCTCTCCCAGGTAAGGAGAAGCTTTCTCAGGGCAGCATGAAAAACATCCGAAGTCACTTGCTGGAGTTATTCATGCTGTTACCGAACCAGAAGTAAGTTGCGCGTTCAACACCAAATAGCTCTGATCATTTACCCCTGTGAACCACCCTCGACTTATTTCATTGTAGTCGTGATAGGCGCTAAGGGCAACCGTTTCTTGGCGGCATCCTGGTCAGAAATAAATGGCCTTAGATGCAGGTAAGGTCATGATCTTGACTTCATGAGCCTCGGCTTGATCATCGAAATCACCGGATGGGATCAACGAGTAGAAATGCCTTTTCATCGATGGTCAAAAATACACCACAGTTTCGAGTTGATCGTTATAATGGTGTGGAGCGCTTGGCCAAGAAATCCGTCCATAATGATCCTGACAACCAGGAGGCTTGAATATGAATGGGATCGGCTCCTCACCCGTTCCAACGACGATCGATGTGGTCACTCTTGGAGAACTGCTGATCGATATGTTCCCAGCGGAACTGGGCAAGCGCCTTGAAGAAGTCTCGGCTTTTCACCCGAAGCCAGGCGGGGCGCCAGCCAATGTTGCTGTGGCCGTAAAGCGACTGGGGAAACGCAGCGCCTTTATCGGTAAGGTGGGACAGGATGCCTTTGGGCATTACCTCGTGAATCTTCTTAAGCAGGAAGGGGTTGAAATAGCGGGCGTACGTTTCGATCCGCAGGCGCGTACGACGATGGCCTTCATCGCCATGCCGGATGAGGATCATCCCGAGTTCATCTTCTATCGCAATCCCGGCGCGGATATGCTTTTGAGTCCCTCAGAATTGGACTCTGACATCCTGGAAGCCACACGCGCCTTCCATTTCGGCTCTCTGAGTCTGATCCAGGAGCCAAGCCGAAGCGCTACGGTGGAAGCGCTGACGATCGCGAAGTCTGTTGGCGCCTTGATCTCCTTCGATGCGAATTACCGTCCGGCGTTGTGGCAGAGCCCTCAAAAAGCCAAGGATATCTTTCTGACGACGATTCCCGATGTCGATCTACTTAAGGTTAACGAAGTGGAAGCAGCGATGATCGTCGGGAAAGAGCGGATCGATTTTGACGAAGAGAGCCTTATTGAAGCGGCGGAGGAGATCCTCGCCATCGGCGAAATGAGTGTGTGCGTGATCACCTTAGGTCCGAAGGGGAGCTTTTTCCAGACCCCTGAGGGAGGCGCGTTTGTCCCAGGATTCAAAGTGCAAACAGTTGACGCCACTGGCTGTGGCGATGCCTTTGTCGCTGGCCTTCTCTGCCGACTAGTCGATGGGGAGGGATGGCGCCAAAATTTGTCCCCTGCATTCCTTTATCAGACGCTGGTCTATGCCAACGCGGTGGGCGCTCTAACCGCAATGAAGCAAGGGGTCATCCCGGCGCTGCCCACCGCCGATCAGGTGGATAATTTTCTCCATACCCACAGCCAATTGTAGGGGCGGGTTTCTAATCACGCCGCCACCTGTAGGGGCGGGTTTCTAATCACGCCGCCACCTGTAGGGGCGGGTTTCTAAACCCGCCCCTACCAATAAAGGAGGACAGAATGCGCATCGGCGTTTTTATGGCGTTATGGAATGATCTTCCCTTCGAGCAGGCCTTGGACCGAGCGGTTGCTCACGGTGTTGGTGCGGTTGAAATCGGCGCGGGTGGATATCCCCAGCAATCTCATTGCCCGATGGATGATCTGTTACAAAGCAAAACCAAGCGCGAGGAATGGCTGGGTGCGATCTCCTCACGCGGCCTGATGCTCAGCGCGCTCAGTGTGCATAACAACCCGATTGATCCGGATGTCGAGGCTGCCGAGGCGGCGGATGCCATTATTCGCAAGGCGATTAGGTTGGCCAGTCTGCTCGGGGTTCAAACAGTCAATGGATTCTCTGGATTACCCGCCGGGGCGCCCGGCGATCGGATGCCTAACTGGGTGACTTGCCCCTGGCCTCCCCACTTCTTGGAAATTTTGAAATACCAATGGGAGCAGGTCCTGATTCCCTATTGGAAGCGCATCCATCCCTTGCTTGAGGAATATGGCGTCGGTTTTGGTTTCGAGATGCATCCCGGCTTCCTGCTTTACAATGTTGAGACGTTGTTGCGCCTGAGAGAGGCGGTTGGCTCGAAACTAGGATGCAACTTTGACCCGAGTCATCTCTGGTGGAACGGTGTTGACCCAGCTGCAGCAATCCGTGAATTAGAGGTGGCGATTTTTCATGTGCATGGCAAGGATGTCTCCATCGATACCTATAATACAAGCGTGAACGGCTGTAATGATCCTACACCGTACAGCGATCTGAAACGGCGTTCGTGGACCTTCAGGACCATCGGTTATGGTCATGATATGAAAGCCTGGAAGGACCTCATCAGTGCGCTGCGACTGATCGGTTATGATGGCGTCGTCTCGATCGAGCATGAAGATCCCTTGATGTCGCCTGAAGAGGGATTATCGAAGGCTATCGCTGTACTGAAGGAAGCGCTGATCTTCGAGACGCCGGGCGAGATGTTTTGGGTTTGAATCCTGAGTGCGGATACAAGAGTCAATCTGTGATCCAAAAGACTTTGGGATAAAGGATAGGTGTTTAGGGTTTTCTTTGTCTCCGGATCTACGACTGCAACTCTAAGTGCTTGGAGTAGAGAGCAAGATTGACGGCCCATTCGACGAGCAAATTGCTAAAGGTGCTATATTTCTTTTAATGAGGAAGATTCACCCCAGGAAGATAGGAGAATATCATGGCTGAACGAAAAGGATTCACCTCTGTTTCCGCTTCTGAAGCACCTGAGATTGGTGTCGGCATGCTCGGGTATGGCTTTATGGGACGGGCCCATAGCAATGCTTTCCTGAAGATCCCCCATATGATCTATCCCCCACCCGCCGTACCAAAATTGATGGCACTTTGTGGACGTTCGGAGGAAGCGGTGGCAGAAGCAGCCAGACGTTTTGGATATCAGGGCTATTACACCGATTGGCAGCGGATGCTGGAGGATGAGCGTATTCAGTTGTTCGATAATGGCGGATCGAATGATATTCATGAAGCTGCCTGCGTCCAGGCGGCAAAGGCGGGGAAACACATCCTCTGCGAGAAACCGATGGCTCGAACGGCGCAGGAGGCCAAGCGAATGTGGGAAGCCGCAGAGAAAGCGGGTATGAAAGCGATGGTGGCTTTCAACTACCGTTTTGTACCTGCCATACGCCTGGCACGTGATCTGATTGTCAGCGGGGAGCTGGGCAAACTTTACCACTACCGCGCGGCCTACCTTCAGGATTGGCTCATGCCCCAATTCCGCCTGGCGAAGGTCTGGCGTATGCGCAAGGAACTCGCTGGGAGCGGGACGCTTGGCGATTTGGGCTCCCACATCATCGATCTGGGCCATTTCCTGGTCGGTTCCAAGATCAAGAGCGTTTCCGCCTTACAGAAGACATTCATCGAAGAGCGACAACTGGAGGTGGATGGTTCGAGGATCAAGGTGGAAGTGGATGATGCCTTTGCGGCGGTGGTCGAATTCGAGAATGGGGTGCTTGGCACCCTGGAGAGCACACGCCTAGCGGGTGGTAACAAGAATCATAATGCCCTGGAGATCAATGGCGAAAAGGGAAGTATCCGCTGGAATCTGGAACGGTTGAATGAATTGCAGGTCTATTGGGTCGAGGAGCAACCGGGAAATACACGCGGTTTTCATGAGGTCCTGGTCACCGGCAAGGAGCATCCGTGGATCAATTACTGGTGGCCACCGGGACACATCCTCGGTTGGGAGCATACCTTCGTGCATGAGATCGCGCATTTGATCGATTGCATCGTCAACGACAAGCCGATCGGTCCATTTGGAGCGACCTTTGAAGATGGATATCGTGCCTGTGTTGTCGTTGATGCCATGCTTGAGTCTGCCAAGACAGGCAAGCAGATCGATTGTCTCTATTAGAAACTATCCTCACGATGAATATTTCTTGAGGAGTCTCGGAAGTTTCCGGGGAGAATGATGAGGTTGCGAACAATATGTGATCTCTAAAAGCAAATTGATTTACGGCTTGCTTTGGAGGGGATAGAAGATAAGAGAGTGGGCGGAGGAGTCGCCTCAGGAGGCGTTTCTCAATTGACTGAAGATGGTATTGAAAATGAAGGCAGAGGCAAACTTTGCCTCTATCAAGTGTGGTAGGTTTGCATGGCAGCTCTACTTATCTGTGCGCAGAAATCCTACGTTCATTAATTAAATCGTGTATGCCAGTGGAATTGATCTGGGATGATGGCTGAGGTATCCAAAGCCTCGATGGGCAGCCAACTCTTATACGGTGTCGCTGTGGTTCCGGCGCTGGCGAAATCGCAAAGATATAAGCCGGTCTTTTGTCCGAAATCAGCCTGGAAAGCCATCCATGGTTTGAGGCGACCTTCCCGTTGGATCGGTTTGAGATCGAGACGCTGCAAATCGATGGGTGGGACCTGGTCCGGATCGATCTGATTGTAGCGACGGTCATAGGCCAGCAGGATCGGACCGCGATAGATCGAGGCTTTACCTGCCATTTCGCGCTCTCCGATCCAGAAGTGGGGAGACATGTCCAGGGAAATATGGATCACGTTGTGCTTTCGCCAGCGACGTTCGAGTATCAAGTAATTGCCGGGCTTGACATCCCCTACCATTTCGCCGTTCACCTGGATGGCTGAATTTATTGACCAGCCTGGCACACGTAAATATAAACAAAAACGCTCTTCGCTCTGTAGCTGGAGTTCCAGCTCAACTTCACCAGAGGCGGGGTAATCGATCTTTTGCGCAAGCTGGAACTCTTTTCCAGAGGGCAGAGCAGACTTGATTTTGCCAGGTCCAAAATAGTTGACGACTAGACCATCTTCCGCCTGCATGACAGCCCATTGCGAGAGCATTCCCAAGGCACGCGGGCCATTCACCGCGCAGCAGTTCAATTCTGGCGTACCAGGGGCCGAATGGAAGACGATCTGATGGGCAGAAGCCAAACGGATGCCATCTGAAGGTGTGTCATAGGTCCACCAACGCCCGGAGGGATGCTGAGCGCCTAACATGGCGTTCAAAGTAGAGAATTCGATTTCATCTGCCACCCTCGAGTCACCCGTCAAGCGGAGCATGTCAATCGAGGCTGCGATCCAGGCCACCGTGCAACAGGTTTCGATCGGTCCGCTTTGGTATGGATTCCCCACCGCCCCTTCATCGGTGGAGAAAGCGCCTGTGTTGTGGCGGTCGTTTGCCACAATGCTCCACCAGATTTGCTTGAAAGCACTGCGATAGGCATCGTCACCCGTGATCAGGTACAACTCGGCGATGGCCTGGATATCGTGCAGGCTTTCCCATCGATGGCGAGGCATTTCGAAGAGGGCCTTCCCAGCCAGGGCATTTCGTACGTAATCCCCAGCTTTGGGAGCCTGCCAGTCCTGCTCAATATAATGCAGCATACGCAGATAGCGTTCTTCGTCTGTGATTTCATAGAGCAAGGCGTAGGCATGTGAGATGGCCATATCCATCTCCTGGGCGATCTGGCCGCTGAGAGGACGACCCGCCTCCATGAATTCTTTGCAGATTAAATCGGCCGCTTTATGACAAGCACGCAGTGCGCTTTCGTCGCCAGTTTCTTCATACCAGAGGAGTAAACCGAGGATGCAATGGTAATGACCCCAAACGTCCCAAAGTTCACGGTCGTTCCACATTCCGGTCCCCCAAAAGCGCACATGGCGTGGATGAGGTCCTAGATAGCCATCCTCGTCCTGAAGATTGATTAAGTCCTTGACGAAAGCTTGGAGCGTGTTTAGGAGGCGTTCATCCTGGGTCAAGCGCAAGGTCAAAACGGCAGAGGTCAGGTATTTACCGGGGAATTCCCCTGCCCAGGGCATGATGTAGCGACGCGGCTGTCTGTCTTTGTCACGGAACATCTCGAGGATGCCTGGGTTGGCTTCTAGCATGGGTAGCAGCCAATTGTCGATATTTTTCTGAATCCGTTCTCCCAGATGGCCATGGAAGCTGAAAGAGGCATCGGGGATAAGATCAAAGGTAGGTGATATCGTTCGCTTTAAATTTGAAGGCTTAACCATTTGTTCCTCTTGCACTCTCCAAGGATATATATGCTCTTCGCTCCACTTGTGCGCGGCGTACCTCTTCAAGCCCAAGTTGGCTTTTCAACGTATGCAGCCAGGCTTGGTTCGCCGAGAGTTGACTGCAGCCGCCAGATATCCAGATAATAGCGCGCTGCACTCTCTATTGCTTGAGTATGATGGAAAGCTTCTGCCATGGATTGTCCTTTGGTGAAGACACCATGCCACTTCAAGATGGCGGCATTGCTCTCTACAAGTGCATCTGCCATTTGCTCATCGACCGCCTCCCAGCGCATGAATTCCTGCGCAGCTACCACCTCGATGTGAGCACCGAGATAGATCAGGCCATTCTCATCGATTGGACTGAATCCTTCCACGAAAAAGGAGAGCAAAGCGCTGTAGTAAGGATGGGAGTGGATGATCGCCTTGGCATCGGTTTTGTGATAAATGGCTCGATGCATCGAGAGGACGCTTGAAGCGTTTTCAACTGGTTCATCGGAGAAGATCGCAGCACGGATCAGCCTTTCTGGGACCAGATCCTTCTTGAAGCTGCGAGTGCGTGTGATAATCAACTCGTCTCCCAATCTGGCGCTCAGGTTACCGCCCTTCAAGTGGAGAAGCCCAGAGCTGACGAGCATATCGGAGTAGATGGTCATGTCGTTAGCGATTTGCTCGATGGTTTCCATGATGGTTCGCTCCTATTTAAGTATTTTCTTTTCATTTGGTTTCATGGGCGGATTCCGGAGTATGGAATAACTGCCCCAAGACGCTCAAGTACTTCTGATAACCTTCATCGTACTTACTAGCAGCCGACACATCGGGATGGAAAATTTTTTCAATCGAAGTCATGTCCGCAATGGCCGTTGCGTAGTCCGGAAAGGCTCCGGTTGCGATTGCTGCGGTAATGGCGGCGCCGAGTGAAGTCGATTGAGCCCCACTTGGGACAAATACAGGCAGGTTCATCACGTTGGCGATGATCTGACACCAGAGTTCTGAGCGGCTTCCTCCTCCAGTCATCTGCAAACGTTCGATGGAAGACACTGCTCCCTTTAATGCTCCCAAAGCATGTCGGTGGGCGTAAGCGATCCCCTCCAGGAAGGCGCGTGCAAGACACTCGACCTGATGCGACAGCCGCAGCCCGAAGATGACACCGCAGGCATTTGGATCCCAGAGTGGAGTGCCTGCTCCAGCAAGGTGGGGCACCACGATGACTCCATCGCTGCCCGCGGGTGCATCAGCAGCCAGCGTGTCCAACTCGACGAAGTCGACTCGCGTCGCCTCCTTTTGATTAAGGTTGAACAAATCGCGTAACCATGCATAAGCTGAGCCCCCTGTCAGCAACAAGGCGTCAACGTCCCATCGATCTGGAATGGCAGCTGGGCAGCAGGTCAGGGAAGGGTGATAAATCGGCTTATCTGCAATGACTCCGATCGCGCCGGCGCTGGCAATATGTAACGATACCGTCCCACTCTCGCCAACGCCTGAACCCAATTTAAAACAGGCAGCATCCGAACCCGCAGCCACAACTTGCGTACTACTTCTTAACCCAGTTATACGCGCGGCACTTTCCGATACGGCGCCGATCACCGTACCGGGTGGAACTAAATCTGGAAGAAGCTCCACTGGAATCTCTGCCGCGGCGAGTAACTCCTCACTCCAGTTCCTGCTCTTGAGGTCCATCAGACCGAAGTAAGGACCGTACGTGTCGTCGCAATACCAATCTCCTCCAGTGAGCTCATGCAGCACAACCGTCTGAGGGAGGGCGAAGACTTCGGTCTCGGCGAAGATGTCAGGTTGTGCAGCGCGTAGCCACATCATTTTCGTGACTGAGGGCGTGGGATCGAGAGGGACGCCGGTAAGGGTATGGAATGTTCGATCACCGAGACGAGCCTTAAGGTTCTCGCTGGCGATCTTCGATCGTCGATCGTACCAAAGAATGGCCGGGCTGAGTGGTCTGCCGTCGCGTTTCATCGCCATCACCGTGGCGCGTGAACCCGTCACCGCAATCACGTCGAGGCTCTCTGCCCTAACATCGCTCTTGGTAACCAATTCACGCAGAACATCGAGTGGCCATTGGGTTAAGACCTGGGGAGGGGATTGTGCCCAACCCGTATGGGGAGTTTCGATCAGGCAATCTCGACCGGCGCTGGCGATCTCCCTGCCGGATCGGTCGAAAATGGAAGCCTTGATTTCCGAGGCGCCCACATCGATTCCTATGATGTAATTCATGAGTTGCTCTCCATCTGAAGTCTCGAAGGGCCCGATAGGGGCGGTGGTAGAAGAGCATCTTCATAGACGAAAAGTGCTGGCAACCCGCCGGTATGCCAAAAGATCAATTTTTCTCCAGCTTGGAAAAAGCCTCTGCGGATGAGGTCAACCATTCCCGCGAAGGCGCGTCCAGTATAGACCGGATCGACCAGGATCCCTTCTTTTCGAGCCAGTAGTTGCAGGCACTCTAACTCGAGCTCCTGAATGATGCCGTATCCCTTGCCCTTGTATTCGTCATGAACCAGGAAATCGGATTCATGGATATCCAGGTCAAGGCCCAATAAATCGGCGGTATCGTGGGCTAGTTGCAGCATGCCGGCGATCATTTTCTGGCGTTCCTTTTCAATGCTGACCCCTATGATTTTTGTTTCAAGGTTTAAGAACTTCGAGCCAACGAGAAGACCCGCTTGTGTCCCCCCGCTGGCTGTGGGGAGGAGGATGGCGTCGGCGTGGATGTCTTGTTCATGCATTTGATGAGCCAATTCAGCCATGGCATGTACGAAGCCGATCTCGCCTACTGGCGAGGCGCCGCCGTAGGGGATGGGATAAACGCACCTCCCCGAGTCCCTTTCCTGAGCGATGACGCGTCGGTAGACAGTATCTCGATCCTCTTCGCCAGAGTCTATAATTTCAGCGCCAAGGAGCACGTCCAAAAGATAATTGCCCGAACGGCTCCTGCGTCCCTCTCCCCCTAAGACAAGGACACAGCGCAAACCCAATCGCGCTGCTGCAGCAGCTGTCTGGCGGCAATGGTTGGATTGGTACGAGCCGACGGTGATGACCGTATCGGCGTGTTGGGCTAACGCCTCACCCAGGAGGAATTCTAGTTTACGGGTCTTATTCCCCCCAAGGGCAAGGGGGGATATATCATCTCGCTTCATATAGATCTCTGGACCTCCAAGGTGGGCTGTCAGACGGGGAAGGAATTCAAGAGGGGTTGGGAGAGAAGCGAGCTCGACCCGTGGGATCGAGGCGGGCAGGATTGTTGAAGCCGGAATATCGTCCATCATTCACTCCATGACGCTACTCAATATTGGAACGTATCCTTATGATAAGAACCGCCAGGTTGTATTGCTTGGTTGCATTTCCTGGGCAGAGATGCCTTTTCTATAATGATAATTCTTAAACTGCCCCTTTCCATCGGATAAGACGGGGATGGAAATGACATCATTCCCCCGGAAAAGAATGAAACATGTTGTTTAGTGCCAAAATTGATGACCTCTGCGTTTCTTCAACTCAGAAATTACAGCCGTAAAAGCGAAGTGTCTACCAGAAAGCGTTGCAGCCTCTGAGGATTCGGTTCGCAGCCAATACCTGCCAATGAGGTCGCCTTGACGATTGCAGGGCCTGCCAGGGTCACCTCGGGTTCTGCCAGATCTTGTTGGTAGAATCGACTACTGGGGAAAATATCAGAAGGATAGCCCACATTCGGGAGCGTCGCCAAAGCGGTACAGTGGGCTGTGCCGATGGCCGATTCCAACATTCCTCCGATCCAGACAGGCACATTGTTTTCCTGACATAAATTATTAATGGTCAGCGCGTTGGTAATCCCGCCTACCCTTCCAGGCTTAATATTGATCCAGCCACAAGCCTTCAATTCAATTGCCTGACGGGCATCGATCACTGAGGTGATGCTTTCATCCAGACAAATGGGGGTATGCAATTGCTTCTGTAGCTTGGCGTGAGCGAGGAGATCGGTCGCACTGAGGGGCTGCTCGATCATAGACAAGTTCAAGGTATCCAATTTTTTAAACATATCCATGTCTTCAAGATTATAGGCGGCGTTACAATCGATATGAAACACTGCCTGCGGGAATGCCTGACGAACAGCGGCAACCATATCCACATCCCAACCGGGTCGATATTTGAGTTTGATCCTGCCAAAACCCGCCTGCAAAGCGCCATCGATAGCTTCGAGCAGTCGATCGATGCTTTCCATCACGCCGAAATCAGCGCCAACTTTTACCTGATCTGAGCGGCCTCCAAGGATTTTCCATAGGGGCTTTGCACTTTGACGTGCATGTAAATCCCACCAGGCCATATCCAGGCTGGCTTTGGCGAAAGGATTGCCTTTGAAAAGAGAGAGTTCCTTCTGTAGTTGTTCTCCTGATGGGATCTCTTTGCCAAGTATATAAGGGCCAAGCCAATCTCGTACTAATGCAAAAACGCCTGCAGCCCACTCGGGGCTATAGGTGGGCGAAGACCATGGCGACGATTCGCCCCAGCCGTGATCGCCGCCGCTGATCATTTTTGCCAGGACGCTATCGATCTGATCAAAGTCACCATAAGAAGTACGGAATGGATAAATCAGAGGCATGCGCACATGGAAGATCTCGAGGGCATCTATTCGCATTACATCTCCCAACAGATCATAGAATTCCAAGGAAGAAACGAATATTCATCAAGCGTTCCTCTGCCGAGATCGACGGACGCGGAAAAGAATAACCGCTGCAGGACATCGTTCCGTCCAGCCTAATATGCTCCACCCTGAAGTGCTTTGTTGCTTACCGACGGTTCCAGAAGATGACAGGCTGCAAAGTGGTTTGCACTGATCTCGCGATAATTTGGGATGATTTTATGACACATGGGAATGGCAAGAGGGCAGCGTGTATTGAAAACACACCCCTGCGGTGGATCCGACGGATTTGGCACTTCGCCTCGCAGGACAATACGTTTCCGCTGCTTTTCAATCCTTGGCTGCGGGACGGGCACAGCAGAAATGAGTGATTGGGTATAGGGGTGCATGGGATTGCTGAACAGCTCATCCCGATCAGCTAACTCCATGATCTTGCCCAAGTACATCACGGCAACGCGACTGGAGATGTGCCGAACCATACTCAGATCATGAGCAATGAATAGATACGTCAGTCCTAATCTCTCTTGGAGATCCTGAAGCAGATTGACGATCTGGGCCTGAATGGATACATCCAAAGCTGAGATCGGTTCATCACAAACAATAAAACTTGGTTGGAGCGCTATAGCTCGAGCAATGCCCACTCGCTGGCGTTGGCCTCCGGATAATTCATGTGGGAATCGTTTCGCATGGGATGGATGGAGCCCTACTATGGATAGTAGTTCTCTCACGCGCTCCTCCTGGACCTTTCCATCCGCGACTCGATGGACCTTCAAGGGTTCACCGATGATTTTCCCAATGGAGTGGCGAGGGTTAAGGGATGAATACGGATCTTGAAAGATCATCTGCATTCGTTGGCGGAGATGCCGGAGTTGGCTGGCTTCCAAGCCGGCTAGCTCAATTTCCTCAAAGAAGACTTTACCAGCGGTGGGGCGATGCAGTTGGAGGATCGCACGTCCTGTGGTGGATTTCCCACAACCGCTTTCCCCGACCAGACCGAATGTCTCACCTTTGATGATCTCGAAGGTTACTCCATCAACAGCTTTCACAGCACCCACCCGATGGGTGAAGATGATTCCCTTTTCGATCGGGAAGTACTTTTTAAGATCCTTTACTCGTACAAGAATGGATTTCTCACATTCCATTGTGCGGCTTTCCCTTTGCGATATCGTAGAAACAGGCTACTTTGTGCTGGTTAACCATAAAGATGGGCTTAGGGACCTCCACCCAGCAACGTTCGAAGGCGAACTCACAGCGTGGGGCGAACGGGCATTGATACGGTGGCCTAATCAATTCAGGGGGAGATCCTTTAATGCTTACCAACCGCCTTGATCCGCAAGGTTCAGAGCGCGGCAAAGCGCCCAGCAATCCTACGGTATAAGGGTGTTGGGGATTCATGTAAACATCATCAACATGCCCTTCTTCGATCACTTGTCCACCATACATCACCAAAACGCGATCGGCCATACCAGCCACAACACCGAGATCGTGGGTGATCCAAATGATGGTCATGCCCATTTCTTTTTTGAGTTCTTTCACCAACTCGATGATTTGCGCTTGCACGGTAACATCCAGGGCTGTGGTGGGCTCATCCGCAATGAGAATGCGCGGAGTGCATGCGATGGCAATCGCCAACATCACCCGTTGACGCATTCCGCCCGAAAATTGATGCGGGTAACTATCATATCGCTCGCTGGCGTCAGGAATATCAACCTTCTTTAAGAGTGTTATGCTTCGATCGCGAGCCTCGTCGTGGTTTATCCCTAGATGCTCCACCATGGATTCTGCGATCTGCTCACCAATCGTCAGGACAGGATTTAAAGAAGTCATCGGATCCTGGAATACGAAACCGATCTGACAGCCTCGCAGATGTCTTAATTCTGCATCAGGTAGAGTCAATAAGTCGAGTGTTCGCTTACCATCGTGGAAGATTGCCTGTCCCGATTCAATTTTCCCGGGAGGTTGTGGGATCAGGCGCACGAGTGACATCATGGTCACACTTTTTCCGCAGCCACTCTCGCCCACAATGGCGAGGGTCTCACCTTCCAGCAATTCGAAGGAAATACCGTTAACAGCGTGGACAATACCATCTTGGGTGTAAAA
>CAYGXU010000022.1:16371-35672 GCA_964353875.1 uncultured Anaerolineaceae bacterium
AAACGAGTAATCAAATCGCGAACTTGCAGAACTAGGTCCATTCGATTTTCCCCTTACCTTCGTGTACGACGTAATCGGGGATCCAGCACATCCCGTAGCCAATCACCCAAGAGGTTCATTCCCAACGATGTGATCATGATGGCCAATCCCGGAAAGGTCGCAAGCCATGGCGATAGAATTAGATACTTACGACCGGTGGCCAACATATTTCCCCAACTCGGGACACTGGGGGGCACGCTCAAGCCGAGGAAGCCTAGACCCGCCTCGTAGAAAATCATGTTGGACATCTCGAAGGTGGCGACCGTGATCAGAGGGCCGATGAGGTTCGGCATAATGTGGTCGAATATGATCCTTCCAGTATGTGCTCCAATGCTTTTTGCTGATTCGATATAACCCATTTCGCGGATGCGCAGCACCTCACCGCGAGTGACACGCACAAAGAGAGGTGCATCGACAATTCCGAAAATAAGAATTACATTGAGGAGACTCCTGCCCAGAATTGCTGCAATAAAAACGACAAATAAAAGGTAAGGTAAGCCGAGGATAATGTTAACGATTCCCATGATGACCTTATCCACATTGCCGCCAACATAGCCAGCGATCATCCCAAAGATCAGTCCCAGGCTTCCGGCAATCAAAACACCAAAAAACCCTACGGTTACCGATACGCGACTGCCATAGATGACACGGCTAAGCAAATCCCGACCCAGGTTGTCGGTTCCTAAAGGATAATCCGGGTTTCCCCCCTCCACCCAGGCTGGAGGTAGTTTGGTGATACTCAGATCTTGCTGCTGGGGGTCGTGCGGGGATATCCAGGGAGCGGCAACCGCCGAGACAATGAGGATTAAAAATAATATAAGTCCAATCAAGCCCCCACGATCTCGAATCAGCAGCCGTATTATGTAGGCAAGCTGATTGAGAAAGCCTTCTCGTCTTTTGGAGATGCCATCAAAGTCCTGGCTATTCTCCATATCGAATCCTGGGATCAATCATGGCGTAAGCGACATCCGTAAGGAAATTAAGAATGACGACGACCAGGCTGGCAAAAATCGCGACCGCTTGAACCAAGGGAAAATCCCGGACGGAAATCGCTTTCGCAGCCAGCCCTCCTAGCCCCGGCCAAGCAAAGATACTCTCGATGATGATCGACCCGCCAAGCATGTAACCGAAGTGGACACCAATAATGCTTACTAGCGGAATTGCTGCATTCCGTAGCACATGCTTATAGTAGATGATTCGTGGCTGGAGACCTTTACTGTTCGCCGTTCGGATGTAATCCTCACTCCTGATCTCCAGGACTGCAGATCGGGTTAGTCGGACTAACTGACCCATGGATCCCAATCCAAGGACAAAAGCGGGCATAATGAGCGATTTAATACCACCGCGACCAAAGGATGGAAGCCAGCCCAAATTAACTGCGAAGACGATGATGAGAATCAGACCAAGCCAAAAAGAAGGGGTGCTCTGACCAAACAAGCCGACAGCACGTCCCAAGGTATCCCATATCCTCCCCGGCCGGGAACCGCCAATCAGACCGAGAGGAAGGGCAACCACAACTGCCATGAGAAGCGCCGCGCTGGCCAATTCAACCGTTGCGGGTAGACGCTCAAGGATCAGAGGTAAGGCTGGCAGGCGATAATGTAACGAGTTTCCGAATTTCCCCAAGACTGCGTTACGCATAAAATCAATGAATTGAACCATAATGGGGCGGTCGTATCCCATTTTGTGCTGGAATGCTTCAATTTGCTCTACACTTGCTTCACGCGAAAGCATCAGTCGCGCCGGATCTCCAGTGACGCGTATCATAATGAACACAAGAGTGAATACGCCTAAAAGGATAAATAACGCCTGTAAAAGACTGGAGAGGATGTAGCGCCTCATCATTGATTCCTTTCACCTGAATGAAGGTCATCGATGAAATGATGAGTATGGCAGGAGGGCGCCATTCGCACCCTCCTGCTAGTGAGTCGTAACACTAATCCGTCACACTCATGGGCCAGAACAAATAAGCCTCGTACGGATACATGGCAAAGCCATTCACGCGTGTTGTAAGCGCCGCATAGCTCACTTCCTGAAGGAGGTAGAGGAATGGCGGATCTTCGAACAGGTTCTGTTGGATCTCATCATAGACCGCCTTACGCTCCGCAGGATCGATCGTTCTCTTCGCTTCGCGAATTAATTCAACAAGCTTAGGATCGAACCAGTTGGCATAGGCTTCGCCTTCGTCCAAGGAACCTGTCAGCCTCTGGATCGCTTCGCCATTGCTCGATCCCCAACTGTCCATGAACATCGGTTCCAGTTCTTTGGCGACTTCCATGTCCCAGTGCTGGTTGGCCTCGCGCAATGTCAGTTCTACATCAATGCCAACCTCAGCCAGGTAGCCCACTACGGCTTCGCACATTTCGTTGACATTCAAGTAGGCACCGTCGGGGCAGCCCAAACCAGTATTAAAACCATTCGGGTAACCCGCCTTAGTGAGCAATTCTCTGGCTTTATCCGGGTCATAGGCGAAATATTCATCCGCATCATACCCCGGGTTATTGGTAGAGAACATCCCGCCGAGTGAGATAGCAGCGCCCCCGAAGATCGACTCGACGATGGCATCCTTGTCCACCGCATAGTTGATAGCAAGCCGTACATCTTTTTCCATGATGGGAGTGCCAATCCCTGTGCTCATGTTGTTGAATCCAATGTATTGCACTCGATCCAAAGGAGTGCGGACAATGAGAACACCGGGATCGCCCATGAGGCTGCGTGCTTCTTCGAAGCTCAGGCGCGTGGCAATATCCGCTTCCCCAGTGCGGACCGCCGCCAGCCTGGTTGACGACTCGGGGATCGGGCGGAAGATGATCCTTTCCAGCAGAGGATACCCTTCTCGCCAGTAATTGGGATTGGCGACAACGGTAATGTGGTCACCCTTAACCCATTCCTCAAACATGAAAGCTCCAGTGCCAACTGGATGTTCAGCGAAACCTTCTGGGCCAACCTCCTCATAATAGTCTTTGGGGATGATCGACCAGTTAATGGCAACTTCGTTAAGGAAGAATGGATTGAGGTCGGGGGTCATCATAACGATGGTGTAGTCGTCCACTTTCTCAATGGATTCAGCGATGGTCCAGCTGCTTGCATAGGTGACCTCGGGTTGAGTATAGGTCTCCCAACTGAAGATGACATCATCTGCCGTGAAAGCCTCGCCGTTATGAAAAGTGACGTCCTGGCGTAGATGAAAAGTGTAGGACACTCCATCATCGGCGATCTCCCAACTCTCAGCTAAAGCGGGTTGGACTGAACCATCAAGAGCGTGGAAGGCAAGCGAGTCATACATAGACCAGGAGGTGATTCCCGCATTGTTTTCCACAGCATACGGCGGCTGAAGGGAATTGACATCCGCCGAAAGGGCGACGGTCAATGTCCCGGTTGGTTTGAAGGGCTCGGGTGTGGCGGTGATGACGACCGTCTCCGGCGTTCCAGCGACGATTCGAGTGACTTCCACCTGGACGGTCTCAGGCGTTGGTGTAACTGCTGGCTTACAAGAAGTCAGCAGCATTGCTGCTCCAACGAGCAAGGCCAGGGCAGGCCAGATTCTGCGATAGATTAACATTTCCAGCTCTCCTTTTCTGTGATGATTCTGAGTAATGTATGGTTGCTGCAAAAGGCGTCTGTTCTGATTTGTCAGTCTGCTCTCCTTTCTCTCCTTGGATGCGGAGCAAAATGGATGTTTCACAACGACCAAAAAGGTTTGATACCCCGCAAACATATTTATTATAACTTAATTATTATATTAATAATTAAGTGAAAATTATAATGGGCTCAAACAATCTCATGAAACGCTGCTCCTATCTATTGAGTCTGTCGCATTCCTTTCTAGGCACTCCTTGGATCGCCAGGGTTCATTTCGAAAGTCCTGATGTATATTGATCCCCTTGAAACTGGAGAATGCGCCCGCGCTTGACAACGGTCTCTACGGCGTTGTTTCCGATGCGATAGATCACATCCTCGAAGGTCGGTAGATCCCAAATTTGAAGGTCGGCTAGTTTTCCGGGCTCAATGGTTCCCCGGTCATCGAGCCCTAAAGCCCGAGCGGCGTTCACCGTAGCAGCAAGCAGCGCTTCCTCTGGAGGGAATTGATAGAGGCGGCAAGCCAAAGCCATGACCAGCTGCATCGATTCGACCCAACAAGCAGGACACATGTCTGTCGCTAAAGCCAGATTTATTCCCTCGGACATCAACTTCCGCGCATCAAAGGGGTGGGGGTGCCCGACCGCGAAATCAAGGGCAGGCATCACCACCCCAATCACGCCCGCCTGGGCTAGGTTTCGCATCGCTTGCGGGGGAGTGAAGTTCAAATGGTCGGCCGAGATCACACCCACTTCAGCCGCCATCGCCGCACCCCCGATATCAGCATAGGCATCTACATGGATCTTGGGCTTGAGCCCTACTCCTCTGCCCGCTTCCAGGATGCGGCGCGACTGCTCCACTGTGTAGTAGCCTTCATCACAATACACATCATTGAACTCAGCCAGCCCGGCTTCAGCTGCCTGGGGGATCATTTCCTCTACGAGCAGGTCAAAATAATGTCCACGTGACATCTCCAGTGGGAAATCGTGAGCGCCGAGGAAGGTGCTGACCACGTCAATCGATGTGCTCTGTTGCAGGCGACGGTTGACTTTCAACATCTTCTGCTCATGCTCCCAGCTCAAGCCATAGCCGGTCTTGCTTTCCACCGTTGTGGTGCCGTGCCGAAGCATGCGGCCGATCCGTTCGAGTGCAAGCTGGGTGAGTTCCTCTTCACTGGCTGCTCTTGTCATCTCGACCGTGGCGAGGATGCCGGTCGGGAAGCCCAGAGCTTTTACCTCCTCAGCGGTCATTGTCATGCGGGCGGCATATTCCTTCACACGTGAACCGCCGAAAACCAGATGGGTATGACAATCTACAAAACCAGGAGCGACGATCTTGCCCGAAGCATCGATCACCTTGGCTTGACTGAGATCGAACTGCTGTTTGAACTGGTCTACAGTGCCGATGGCGAGTATGTTTTCACCAGCAATGGCGATGGCTGCGTTGGCCCTTCGACCAATGTGATCATTGGCCGAAGGAACACAGGTTAAGACGTCTCTCGCCCCTACGATGAGCAGATCAACTTCGGGTTTATTTAACGCATTCTTCTCAGTCATCGCTCTTAGAATGAGGCGCCAATCGATCCGCCTTTTCCGTCGGACCGAAAGTGGCCTTCGGGCTCCACCACAATGGGACCTTAATCCTCTCCTTGGTTAATGGGCCTTTCCCATCGGCTGTCTTTCGAGCGAGTTCGTAACCTGCTTGAGCATGGCGGACGACGCCGATGCCTGGATCGGTGGTCATGCAAGCTTCCAGACGCAGGTCGGCTTCTTCACTACCGTCGGCGATCATAGTGACCCCGGTGTGCACCGCCTCGCCCATGGAATAGTTGGCCTGGATCGCCACCAGATCGGCCATAGCGGCCACATTTAAGAGGGCGTTCAGATAGGGCCAATCGGAGATCAGATCGCCGCCATCCAACATATTCTCGGATTCGAAGGTAGGATTGACGATCGAACCGGAGTCGAGGTTATCGCGCGAGAAACCAACGGGGCCTGCGAGCTCGCCTGATTTGATCATTGCATTCACACGTAATCCTAAAGCCTTGCGCTCGCCAAAGCCGAGGTAACAAACCCGCGCCGGGAGGGCCTCGATGGGCAGATGTTCACGCGCCAGGTTGATCCACTTCGAGGTGGTTTTGTCATGGGGGAACATCTCCAGCACCAAGTCGTCGATGCGCGCCAGATCATTTGCTTCTCCAGATAGGCAGGTCCAGCGGAAAGGCCCTCGTCCGACGAAGAACAGCGGACGGATATACTCGGCGACAAATCCGGGGATTTTCATCGCTTTCTCTTCTGGCATACCCGCGTCGCGGCATTCTTTACGGATGCTGGTGCCGTACTCAAAGACTGCCACGCCTTGCTCGTAGAACTGGATCATGGCGGAGAGTTGGCGTTTCATGGATTCGCGCGCAGCCTCCAAGTAGCGCACACGATCGCGTGCGCGTAATTCGGCCGCCTCTTCCGGAGTATATCCAGCGGGGATGTAGGAGAAGGGATCGTGACAGGGACACATCTCCGAAATCACGTCGGGCTTCCAGCCCAATTCGAGCGCCCTGGGGAAGATCTCGGCTGCATTGCCGTGAATGCCGATACCCAGTGCTTTCTTCTTCGCTTTCGCCTCCTCCGCCATCTCGATTGCCTCTTCAAGGGAGGTGGCTTTGAGATCTAGGAAGCCCCGTTCGAGCGCCCTCTGGATCATCTTGTCGTTAGCGTCCACATCCATACAGACTCCCCCATGCATGGTCATGGCACGCGGCTGATTGCGTCCCATGCCACCCAGACCGGCGGTGAAGTAGATACGACCGACCAGCGAGCCACCGAAGTGTTTGTCGCCCACCGAGCCGAGCGTCTCGAACGTTCCCTGGATGACGCCTTGCGTACCGATGTACTCCCAAGGGCCCGCGGTGTACTGGGCGAACATGGTGAGGTTCTTATCTTGCAGATCATAGAAAATAGGCCAGGTGGCTTTCATGATGTTGGTGTTGGCCATCACCACCCGTGGCGCCAGGCGTTGGGTTTTGAAAATAGCGACTGGCATCCCGGATTGGACTGCCAGCGTCTCATCATTCTCGAGATTCATGAGCGATTCGACGATGGCGTGATAGCTTTCCCAGTTGCGAGCACATTTTCCGATACCGCCATAGATCACCAAACGTTCCGGGCTTTCGGCATTCTCCATGTTGTTTTCCAGCATGCGCAGCAGGCCTTCTTGCTTCCAGCCCTTACAGCGCAATGTGGGCCCGCGTTGGGCTTTGACTTGATATAGGATTTCAATGGCCATGTTTTACCTACTCCTCATTGGTAAGTGTCGATGCCTATTCGATGAGCGCCAGCTCGATGATTTGTTCCATTTTGAAATCGTGGACCTGCAGGTAATATTTGACTACTTCCTCCAGGGCGCCGAGAGGGATAGGTCCAATCAGCTCTGCACCCGCTACTTGAACTCCGTAGCGGTTCGCTTCCGACCGAATCATTTCCATGACTCGCGGGATGGGAGTTTTGGCGTAATCCACCAGATTCATGGAGACTTGAACCATTCCCGAATCCTCAAGCGCGAGCCCGATGGCACGAACATAACGGAAACCACCACTGATGTGCCGCACGGCGTGGGCGATGCGATTGGCGATGGATTGATCCGTTGTGCGAAGATTCACGTTCAAGGCGACCAGGAGGAAACGGACACCCGTCACTGTCGCGCCGGATTTGGGATTGAACTGGAAAGGTCCCTCGTCCGGTTCCCAGGAGAGATCCTTGAACTTCTCCTCAAGGGCTTCGTATTGCCCTTTCCGAATTTCAGGTAAGGTTTTTCGTTCCGGACGGGTGGCGGCGTCTTCATAGTAGTAGACGGGGACACCCAACCCACCAAGGAATTGACCGAATCGTCGGGCGATCTCAACTGCCTCCTCTGTCTCCATGCCACGGATGGGGATGAAGGGGACGACATCGACCGCGCCCATGCGGGGATGAGAGCCCTGGTGGCAGCGCATGTCGATCAGCTCGATCGCTTTTGCGGCCATGGCTTTCGTCGCTTCGAGCACCGACTCCGGATCGCCTAAAAAAGTAAAGACAGAGCGGTTGTGATCGGCATCCGAGGAAATATCCAGGATCTTCACCCTCTTCACTTTACGGATCTCCTCGGTCACTTGATCAACCTTGCCAAGATCCCGTCCTTCGCTGATATTGGGTTCACATAGGACGATTTTCATCAACTGCGCTCCCAGATCGATTTCAAGGCACCTCTCCGCTTAGGATGCGAATAAGAACTTCTGTGTTGATATTTCCGCCTGAGACGACGCAAGCCGTCTTACCTGATCCGGCCTTTCCAGCCAGAGCTGCTGCCACAGGAGCGGCACCGGCACCTTCGGCAATAACGCGATTCCGTTCAGCCAATAGACGGATCGCGGATGCGATCTCTGCCAGCGTGGATACCAATGAGCCATTCAACAATTTACGGGCGAGGGGCCACATCTCTTCTAAGACGCTGCGGGCGCCAATTCCATCAACGAAGCTGGGTCGATAGGCGACACCTTGAGGGGAATCAGCGGCAAAGGAGGCTGCAACCGGTGCTCCGGTCTCAACTTCACAAGCGAAGATTTTGGTCTCTGGCTTGAGTGCTTGGATCGCCGAGGCGATGCCGCAACTCAGACCGCCACTGCCCCAGGGGATCAGTATGGTGTCCACATCTGGAAGATCTTCGAGGATTTCAAGACCAATCGTGGCATTTCCTGCCATCACATTCGGATTGCTGGAAGGATGGAGGAAAAGTTTCCCCTCTAGTGGAGCGAATTGGTGTGTGATCAGCACGTTCCACCATGTGTCGTATGGGACTTTGATGATCTCTGCCCCCAAACGGTTGATCGCAGCCAATTTTGTCTCAGGGGCATTATCTGGTACAACTACGGTGCAAGGGATGCCCATAGCACGTGCGCTATAGGCCACACCCTGGGCCATGTTTCCGGCACTGGCCGTATATACCCCCGAGGCTAATTGCTCCTTTGTGGCCAAAAGCATGGCATTGCTTGCACCCCGTACTTTGAATGAGCCAATCGGTTGCAGATTCTCCAATTTCAGGTAAATCTGCGCCGGTGTCTGGTCGAAATTCAGCCGAATAAGGGGAGTGCGAGTTGCGAGATGGGCGATTCTCATCCTGGCTGCATGGATCGCCTCCAAAGAAATGACATCATGTGCCTTCATGGCGTGTTCCTCCGATCTCTACCCATTGGCCCAGTTGTTGTCTGACAGCCTTTTGATAAACATGGTGGGCAGCTGCTATATCCTCGATGGCCAGCCCTAAGGATTTGAATAAGGTGATCTCTTCCTCTGATTTGCGTCCGTCTTTCTTCCCGATGAGCAATTCCCCAATCTCACCCAAAATATGTTCATCGCCAATGGCGCCTTCCTTCTTGGGGATTAGAAAGTCGCCGGCTTCATTGAGAGTCGATTCGCGCCGGTCAACGAACAACTTAGAGAGAAGGACGGCTTGCGTGTCGAGCTCGCGGCTGAAGGGCACACTCGATCCGACGGCGTTGATGTGTGTACCAGCAGAGAGCCATTCCCCGCGAAGCACAGGTTCACGTGCAGAGGTGGTTGTACAGATCAAATCAGCCTCCCGCACGGCTGCTTCGGCTGAAGGCATCACCTCGATTTTTTTGCCACGTTTGCGCGATTCGCTCTCCGAGAAATGCTGATCAGCCTGTGGATCATTGCTCCAAACCCTCACCCTTTCGATCCCTCGCACCTGGAGCATCGCCTCTAGGTGCCCTCGAGCCTGGGTCCCTGTGCCTAGAATGGCAAGATCATTGGCTTCGCCTCGAGAAAGGAGGCGCGTTGCCACCGCGCTCACTGCACCCGTGCGGATGGCTGTGATGGCGGTTGCATCGACGATGGCCAACAGACGGCCATGGGATGTCTCGAAGAGCGTGATAACTCCTTGATGCGTGTCGTATTCGGTACCGTAATTCTTTAAAAAGAAGCTGATGACCTTAAGTCCCATGACATTAAGATGTCCCAGGTAAGCCGGCATCATGGCCATACCGTCATTACGTTCGGGCAGCATAAGGACAGGACGAAGCGGCAGGACGGCTTCCCCCCGCGCCAACGCTGCCAGGGCGTCCGCCATGACTGCAATGCATTCCTGCATTGGAAGGAGCGCATAAACCTCGCTTTGATTTATGACCAATACTTGCACGAACAGCCTCTAGCTTTGGTTTTCTTTCTGATGCTGATCCATTGCCTCTAAGAGTGCGTTCAGGCGTTTCGTGATTTCCGCGTTAATTTGTGCGTCTTTAATCGATGGCAGGTTGTTCTTGACATTGGAGATGCAACCCAGCATCCCGGCATGAGCCAGATGTTGTGCACATTCCAGGTCCGAGATCAGGTTGGGATTGCAATGTCCACCTAATCGATGCGCCAATTTGTACGTTTGTCTACACCGCTCGGCGTTTGTCAAAGGCGTACGCGTTGCCTGGATCCAGGCCTGTTGGATGGCCTCCTTGCGAGCGGTTTTTTCACTTTCGCTCCCATTGGGGAGACGATAAGCTTCACGGATTCGACCAAAGGCCTGCGAATCTTGGCGGCCACCGGCAAATAATGCTTTGGCGAGGGATTCCGCTTCCTGAACGATCCTGCTGTAAAAAACTTCGTCTTCCATCCCTTCTTTTCCAATTGACAAACGCGCCGCCATGGCAACCAGCGCAGCAGCCATTGCCCCGGCGATGGCAGAAGCCGTGCCACCGCCGGTTGAGGTGTCCGTGGAGTCTAAGACCTTTAGAAAGGCTTGTAAATTCTCGTCCATCAGTATCCTTTCTTTTTATCTTGCTGTATGGAAAGCAGACGAGAAACTGGGGAATCAGATCTGTGGGAATTTTCGTGTTTCCTAATGTCCACCTTTTGCAGTCTATAGTCCATTCAATCTCGATCTATGTTCTTATTCGTTCGATCGGTGGATTTCAATGCTGATAGGATTCGTGAAGTTCAATGATGCAACGAACTCATGGGCTGTCAATTTGCACTCCCAAAGAGTAGCGGAAAAGGAATATCCCCCGGTACCAAACCGCAGGACGAGCGGGAGCGGTATAGGTCATCCGCTCGATCACCACAGCGGCAGTACCAGGGTCGGTACGCAGCATTTGTGCCTCCTCCTGGTCGAGAATGTGGGCTTCTACAGCAATCTCAGCCCTTAGCAGAGGAAGCTCGGAGTATTCGACCAGTAAGTCATGGACAGATTGACCGGTCAGATCTTCCTCGATGATCTGGGGGCATAAGGATTCGGGTAAATAGCGCGTTGTATGCGCGATCGGGCGTCCATCCAGAAGTTGCAGCCTGGCGATGTGGATGAGTGCATCACCGAGCGAAAGCTTGAGTTTATCCGCGATCCACATAGGAGCGGGGATGATCTCTTGCGCCAATACTTGGTAGGTCAGCTCACCTTCGATCGGTTGGGGCGGGATACGGTTGTCAGCGAAGCGGAAGGGGATGGCGTTCGGATGAGAGGTACGGACGAAAGATCCAATCCCATGTTCGATGCGGATCAGGCGTTCTTCATCGAGTTGTTCGAGCGCTTTGCGCACCGTCCCTCGGCTGAGGGCGTAGGTGTGACAAAGCTCATCCTCGGTTGGGAGTTGTGCTCCTTCAGCAAGTTCGCTCGAGAGGATTTGGTTACGCAAAAGGTTGGTGAGTTGTCGATATTTCGGAATTGATCCGGCGATGATGTTTTTGTTGTACATACAACTATATGACTATTCGACTAGTTGAATTTTACACGAAAAGGGGCCACAAGTAAAGGATTTTATAGACGAAAGCCAATCGATGGGGGTTGAATCAGCAGGTCCCTGAGCCTCGAAAGCCGAGTCGATCATTCCAATAGGGTTACACCGGAACAATCGGAGCAATAAGCTTCATTCCCGACCCCACTGCGGACCAAGCACCTCTCCTACCGCCTCGGCGACCTCTCCGCAGCGGATCAGCTCGGCAATCGCCTCTATGTCGGGAGCCAAAGCTCGATCGTGTTCAAGGAACTTCACCCGCGAGCGGATCTTCTTGAAAGCCGCGGCGGTGCCGGGAGCCAGCCGAGCGGGACCATCGGGTCTGAGATCGATCCCCTGCGCAGCAGTCATCATTTCGATGGCCAGGATGTTGCGCACATTTTCGGCGATCTCCATCGCGTGGCGCGCAGCGTTGGCGCCCATGCTGACAAAGTCCTCTTGGTTGCCGCTGGAAGGGATTGAATCGACGCTATCCGGATGGGCGAGGGTTTTATTGTCGGAGACCAGGGCGGCGGCAGTATATTGAGGCATCATTAATCCGGTGTTTAAGCCAGGCGAGGGAACCAACATTGAAGGTAAACCGTCGCTCAATTCCTTGGTGAGGAGGCGGAAGGTGCGCCGTTCGGAGATGTTGCCCACACCAGCCAATGCAATGCCCAGGATATCCAGCCACATCGCTAAACCTTCACCATGGAAGTTCCCTCCCGATAGGACTTTCCCATCTGGGCTGTCTGGCAGGTCTAAGAAGATGAGAGGATTGTCGGTGGCGGCGTTGATCGCGGCGCTTACACGTTCACGCACGAAGGAGAAGATATCCCGCACTGGTCCCACAACTTGCGCGATGCACCTCAAGCTATAAGCATCTTGAATGCGTTCGGGGGCTGAATCGATCAGCCGACTTCCCTGTAATAATCTGCGGATATTGGCGGCCGTCTGGACCTGTCCGGGCTGGTTATTGACCTGGTGCAGAGCTGGATGGAAAGCAGCGGATAATCCCATCAGCGCTTCAAGGCTCAGCGCGGCTGCGATCTCCGCCTGCTGAATCAATTTCTCGCCGTCTGCAAGAGTCAACGCAGCTCCTGCCGCCATACACGAAGTCCCATTCGTCAGCGCCAGACCCTCCTTGGCGTCAAGGATCAGCCTGGGGATGCCCGCATGCGCCATCGCCTCTGACCCGCTGAGCAACTCCCCGTCAAACCATGCCTGTCCGCTGTAATCCTCCCCCTCTTCGATCAGATCCTTCGAGAAAACCACGGTCATGTGGGCAAGGGGAGCCAGATCCCCACTGGCGCCAAGAGAACCTTTACTTGGGACGAACGGGGTAATGCCAGCGTTGAGCATGTCGATGAGCGTTTGAACGATGACAGGACGCGTTCCGGAGAAGCCTTTCACCAGGGCATTGGCGCGAATGAGCATCATCGCCCGAATAACATCCTGGGGGAGGGGAGATCCAACGCCGACTACACAGGCCAGGGTGACATAGCGGGAGAGGAGTCTGGTTTGTTCAGGGGCGATCGATTGATTGGCAAGCGGGCCGAAACCGGTGTTCACCCCATATAAAATGTCCTTGCCTCGTTGAATGGTCTTTTCTACCCAATCCCGACTGGCATGCATGCGCACTCGAACCGCTTCGGAGAGGCTAGCGACCTCCACTCGATCGCGGGCAACCGCAACGACGTCTTCAATCGTGAGGGATTCGCCATCCAGCTCTACCATCTTCTGCCTCGTCATGTCTTGTGAGATGTTGCAAATTATATCCTTTATAAAGCCAAGCTTAGCCTGATTTAGATTAGTTGCAGGGTTTCGAAATTTCTCGAAAGAGGAAAGATGGCTTTGTCAAGAACTCCATATTCACTACGGACATAAATTCGGACATATAACTGCTTTGCTCGTGTTCTGTGTATCAATATCCGGAATTCACCATAGAAATCGTCATTTTGAGGCGCGAAGCGCCGAAGAATCCCTGGAAGGATGCCTTTATTCGCTTCATCATAGGGATTCTTCGCCTCCGCGTTGCTCCAGCTTAGGATGACAATAGTGCAAATCATTGCAACGATCAACAATGTCCGAACTTGCGTCTGAACTTCACTTCCATAAAGCTTCTGCTTGGTAAGCTATTCAAGGGAATATTTGCTGGGGAGGAGTATTTTCGATGGAATGTGAGGATTATTTGAACCTGAAAATCCGCTGTTATTTCAACATTTCGTTTACAAGATTGAAAACGCCCTGCTGTAAAGGGCAGGGCAGTTGAATCTTGTCCAATGGCAATAATCGACCCGCTTGAGAATGGATTATTGCGCTAGCAGGTTTCCATTCAGAGTGGGCGAGGAGGGCAGCCTAGTTCGGCTATTCCCCCAATTTTCATGAGCCACATAAACAGGAGTGCGCAAAGCATCATCAAAAAAGACGATGATATTTTGCATGAGGATATCCAATCCCGGTGAACGCACGCCTTCATGGCTGGCGCCCTCCACTAACCAGAATGCCTTCGGCTCTTGCGCGGCATTGAAGAGACGTATCGCTTGCGCCTGGGTGATTCTCCGGTCTTCCGCCCCATGCAGGATGAGCAGAGATCGGGGAGCAATTTGTGCGATCACGTCTTCAGCCCGGACCTGATTGCGAGTGAAGCCTTTCCGAAATTCTGAGAAACGCATCGACAGATCCAGCAATGGCTTGGGGATGATTAAGGGTCGGCTGGTTTCCCAGACCTCCTCCATACTGGCAAAGGGGGCTGCCGCGACAACCGCGCTGATGTGTGGATTGCGGGCCGCACTAATAATGATCGAAACCGCGCCGGCGGAATGGCCGATGGCTCCGATTCGACGGATGCCTCGTTCTTCGTAGAGGTAGCGCACCGCCGCATCGACATCTTCGCTTTCCAAGGCGCCGTAGGTGAAGCCAAAGGGGTTGCCGTCGCTGAGCCCATGACCGCGGTAACTGAAGAGCAACACATGGTAACCGGCGTTATGCAGAGGACGGACCAAAGAAATGCCCGAACGCAGATCATGGGATGTGGCGGGCGCATAAAGGATTGCAGGCGCCTCCTGACCATCGGCAGGGAAAAACCAGCCGCGCAGGGTCAACCCGTCAGAGGTCGGGAAGGCAACCGCTTCATACGGGATGCCTAACTCTTGGATTGCTCGGGTTGAATTCTTGGGGAAATAAGGAGCCTTCGTGGCGATTAATTCGCCTAGCATCGACCCGCCGATTGAAAATACCGAGAGACCAATGAATACACTTGAGATGATCTTTAACCCATCTAGAGCCATACCATCCTTCCAAGAACATGATTACCGTTGCCAAATCACCAAAGGAGCAGAAAGGTACCAAGACACTCTCCCATGTATAACGACATCGGTTTGATTGGAGCGTAGGATGTGGAGCATGATCCACAACCAGGGCGACAGTTTACCAAAATCTTTACTGTTTGAGCAAGGGCATTTGACGATTATTTATGAAACATTAAGCTTTCGAAGCCAAATAAAAACAGGCACTTAACCACTGCCTGTCTGTTGGAACCAGCCCAATGGCGGAACAGAGAGTGTCAGAAGTTTTCCTCATAAAGATGTCAACTTTGGCGCGATCCGATAGACAAAGGATCATTGCGGGTGTGAAGGCTGCAAATCCGATGATGCAAAGAGTTTGTTGTCCTGTCAGGCTGGCGGATAAATTGGGATTGTAGGGCTATTCATTTCGCTGGCTGAGGGCTGGAGTAGGGGATGAGGGCACATTTCTGAGAGCGCTCGAGGAAAAATATGAGGATCAAGGGGATGCTCATATCGATTAGACGATTCGGCAATCCCCATCGGAATTATTCGCTTTCCATCCTCTTGTCTAACTTATGCCCAAACAATCCGTCTATCAGCTATCCGTTCAAGATGCGTTGAATGGTTTCCTGGCTGGCTTGAGAGGTTACAGCGATCACCTGATCGCCAGGCTCTAACATCGTGTCGCCATAGGGAATGATGGCCTGCTTCCCGTCTCGGATGATGAGCGGGATGATGCCATCGTCCGGGATGCCCAATTCGCGTAACGGACGATTGAGAGCAGGCGAGTCCAGCGGGACCTCCAGTTCAATGAAGCTCACTCCCACGTTGCGAAGCGTCAACAGATGAACCAGCGATTGGGATGGGATGACAGTTTCGATTTGAGAGAGGATCAAATCGGTACTGGATACGGCCACATCGATGCCCAGTTCACGGAAGATATGCTCGTTCTTGGGATTATTAATGCGCGCGATCGTGCGGCGGACATTGAACTTGCTCTTGGCCACCTGGCAGACCACCAGATTGTCCTCGTCATCGCCGGTCACGGCTACAACCACCTCAGCCCGTTCCATCCCTGCTTGTGCCAGGAGTGAACCTTCGCAGCCATCACCTTGCAGGACGGAAACCCCCAATTCGTCCATCAGAGCTGCACATTTAGAGGCGTCCTTTTCGATCACGAGCACCTCGTGCCTTCCCTCGAGTAGCGACTTCGACAGATAATATCCGACTTTTCCTCCACCGACAACGATTATGTACATCTTCTCCTCCGCAGGCCTAGCTCTTCAGCATTTCTTGGATCCGAGATGCACCCCAAAGCGTGGGGCAGATCGTCTCCAAGCCCATTTCACGATAGATCTCTTCGCGGTAGGGATCATAGATGCGACAGATCACACGCGGAACAGCGAAGATCTCTTTCGCCACCTGGGCTGCCATGACATTGGTATTGTCGCCGTTGGTCACAGCCACGAAAGCGTCTGCCTTTTCGATGCCGGCGCGCCGGAGGACATCCTCGTCGATCCCCACGCCCATGACAATATCCCCCGTGAATTTTGGACCAAGCCGATCGAAGGATTTTTGCTCCTTATCAATTACCGTGACTTGATGCCTCTCTGCCGCCATCGATCTTGCCAAATAAGCGCCGACTCGACCACAACCTAGAATCACAATGCGCATGTTTCCTCCTCACACTTCGAACAAGACTCGGATTAAACCCTCGAAGGGACTTTATCCAAGACAACTTCGCATTCAGCCCGCTTGAGCAGCTCATTGGCTGCCCGACCTACTCCCTCCATGACGCCCGCACGTTCCGTACTAACGTTCATGACGATGGCATCCACAGCTTCTTCACGCGACATGCGCAGGATCCCACCCCACTCGTTGCGATCAGGAATGACCTTCATCTGCACCGGCAGGCCATGTTGTTCGACGATCGCGCCGGCTGTATTCAGGATCTCTTCGCCCTTAGCCTGCTCGGCTGCCATCGGCGCGTTAAGCGAGAGGGTAAATGGCACCTCAATCACATAAACCAGGATAATCTCCGCCTTTTGGGCCTCCCCCAGTCGACAGGCCAATTCTACTGCACGGTCTGAAGCCAGTCGATCGCTGACCGGCACCAGGATGCGCTGCAAGGCCGAGACGGATTGACGCGCCTTGACCACTGCATAGGGCAATTGCGGGGGAACCTTGAACATCCAGCGGAATAGGTTAACCATGAAAACCACGAAGATGGAAGCCAATACGATCCCGATGGGGTTAAGTACAGCCTGATCGGGATTTTCGTTTACAGGAAGCGGTGGGATGGGTTCTGAGAGCGCCGCGGATGTGTCAGAATTCCTGGGCATCGTTTCGGAAGCCAAGGCTGGGAGAGAGATGGTCCCCATTGCGATCGTAAGCATCAATGCCAGGCTGAACTTGAGAAGAGATTTTCTACGATTTAGGAGAGATGCAGGTCGGCATAAATCAATATCTTTCATCATACGCCTCAATGACCTTTATTCTTATCCGACATGGCGCGATACATTCGATAGCGAACGATGCCTACATACAGGCGATAGGCACCAAAGGCAATGAAGGCCGCTCCCATCAGGATCGCCACAGTGGTGATAGCGCCAGAGGCAATGGTACGCACCAAGATCGTGATCCCCAAAGGGATCATCAATAAACCCAGGCCGATACGGTAAATGTCGACCCAGGTAGCCCGTTGCGGGGGAGGGACCAATCGCCGTCGACGCATTCTCACTTATCCTTTTCGATCCAGCGTGAGCGCAGGCCATGCCGTTTGTCGCGTTGGATCAGGGCTTGTTTGTATTGTTCCACCAGCTCGAATTCCTCGGCATTGGTGAGTACTTCCACCTGCTCTTTTTCCCAGTCATGTGCGATGCTGCCGAGAGCCGGCAAACCGTGCCGTCGTCGATAGAAGAGATAATACCCGATGCAGAGCAGCACCCACCCAGGACCGAAGATGCGACCGATATCATGCGTGATCATCACGGTGAGCCAGATGGAGAAAACACCCAGCAAGCCGATAAAACCGATCACAGGTATTTCGATCAGCGTACCATCCTTGCGTTTCCACTTGATATTGCCGGGCACCTTGTATGGCCGTGGGCTGTACGGATCCAGGAAACGAAGACGGATAAGCGAGATGAACACCAGGGTATAGCCCAATGTGGCACCGAAGGCATAGAGATTGCCCAGTGTGTCCAACGCCCGCGGAGTGAGGAAGGATAAAATGGTTAGTAAGACGCTCACCCCACTGAAAGCGAGAATGGAGTTGATGGGCGTGCGAAATTTAGGGTGCACTTTGTTAAACCAATTGGTTACCAGCTTGAACTGACTCATAGAAAAGATCAGTCGCGAAGCGCCCATCACGCCGGTATTGGAAGAGGTGAGCAAAATGGTCGCACCTAGGAGGGCGGTCAACGGACCGGCGATGATGCCAATGTAGGGAATGTGGCTGGCCAGCAATGCGATCGGGTCCCCTTCGCGTACAGCGATATCCTGCCACGGCAATACGCCTAAGCTCAAGGTGGAGAAGGAAAGGGCGTAGATCAGGACGGTGAAGATCAGGGTGAGCGAGGTGCGCGGGATAATTGTCGCCGGCCGACGCGTCTCCTGAGCAGCCTGGCTGATAGACTCCAGGCCGACAAAGGAGATGATGGCCAGCGAGGAGCCATAAAGGAATTGGGTGAATGTGGGTTGCTGGAACTTCCATTGCCAGGCCAGCAGTTCCGGACGCCAGGCGAAGAGGAAGCCGGTGATGACGATGGAAGATTCGATCACCAAATCAATAGCCCCTAAGATCTCATTGAAGCGCGAGGATTCCCGGACGCCACGAACGTTAAGGAAGCTCAAGGCGATGGTGACTACAATGGCCTCCAGACACCATAACGGGTTGATGTTGGCAAAGGGCCCCCAGGTCACTCTATACTCCCGAATGACCGGGATGAAGAAGTTCATATAACCAGTGGCTGCAACGGCGAAAAGGGCGATGTCAATCGTATAATCCAGCAACAATCCGACGCCAGCGATGAAACCGCCGAAGTCACCCAAGCCGCGCAGGGAATAGTATTGCCCGCCCCCAGCCACCGGGTAGGAAGAAGCCAGTTCGGTGAACGCCAGGCCGATCATCACATAGACCAGGCCGGCCATGGCGAAAGCCAAGGGTGCCAGCCCTTGAGCGGCGGCGATGACGAGGCCCAATGCGGCGTAAATATCCGCACCCACATCGGCATACCCCCACATGTATGAACCCCAGATGGTTACGTCTCGTCGTAGTTCGATCCGCTCGGCGGAGGCGGGCGCTTGAATCGTTTCGCTCATATCAACCTTTTCTTAAAAGCTACCAAGGATTTTATCTCTAAATGCCTCGATGCAATCTATGGAAGGGCTAAGCCAGTTGGCAATATAATAGCCCGCCTCAGGCGGGCTCATCGCTGGTTTTCCTCTTTATTTTACGGAGCGTTCTTCGCGCTCGGTCTTGCTTCCCACATCAAAAGCTTGCCTTGGTGATACAGCCACAAGCCATCACTTGGCGAAGTGGCGCGAAGTGAGTTTACCATGTGCGACTCGTTCCGTCAAAGGGATTGTCTTTGAGGGGTGCATTCCACGGAGTGTTGCATCCTGTACTCCCGCGGCCAGATTTGGGGTGG
>CAYGXU010000023.1:0-22997 GCA_964353875.1 uncultured Anaerolineaceae bacterium
TCATCAATCGCGTATTTCAGCCAAAAAGCGGTGCGGTTCCCTTGAGTAATGAGTTCCGAGATGCGAGTTGAGCGAACTCGTACGAGCGAAAATTCGGCAGCCACAAAAAATCCATTCGCCAATACGAGCAGTACAACTGCAAGCAACCCTATTAAGTCAGATCCCAGTGTACCTTCCATCGTTTTTCTAATCGAGAAGAGATGTTGGCATAAGTAAGCAGACAGGATCTCGGTTCATCATGAGTATTCATGCCGCAATCGACCGATAAATCACCGCGGCGCCATATCCGACCACAGATTGATCATCACCGGTGACATCGCCTGAATGGGCATAAGCAAGCACCTTCACTTGGTTTGCGCCTAAATCACGCGCAGCCCACAGGATCGAGGCAATGGCTCCGCGGCCGCAGGCAAAACCAACTCCTTCCTCCTCGATAGTCATTACTCCTGTAGGATCGAATGCTTCGACTCGATCAAGCACTGCTCGATCGAATCGGTGTGCAAGCGTTGCCGGGTAAAAATGCGATAAGTCCGAACTGGCCACCAGGAGAAAGGATGTTCCTCGAAGGGCATTGGCCAGTGCGTGCCCTAGCGTTTCGGCAACTTCTTGGGTCTGTTTAAGGATCATGATTGGCAATAGTTTAAATGGCTGCAGAAGGACCCTTTGCAAGAAGGGGAGCTCAATTTCGAGGGAATGCTCAGGGTCATTTCGAACTCGGCTGAGTTTTATTCGCCCTTCCAAGGCCGCTTCAAGACACCTTAAAAGTTCATGATCCACAGGTATTTGTCCCAAAGGCGTGAGATAGCCTTCATGATCCGTGGTATAAAGGTCGCCTGGGAAGGGAGAGTGCAGGGGGGAAACCACAGCGACAACATCGGGCGTTTGACCCTCGAAGCAGCGGAAGGCATGTGCAGCGATGTGTCCGGAGTAGCGATGCCCGGCATGTGGCGCAATGACTCCCATCATGTCACCACCCGGAAGGGCGATATCCGCATCTGCGAGTTGGCGATCAATCGATTGTTTTAATCGTTCTTCGTCGCCGGGGTACCACGTCCCGGCAATGGGAGAAGGTCGTAAGTCAGTCATCTCATTTCCAAATTACGGATATTATTGATTTTAGCATAGGACCCAATAAACGGATGGATGAATTTCGCCAAAAAGGTTAACAATCTCCCGCGATTGTCAGCATCTTTCTTCAAAATCCACCCGGATGAATTTCTTCGTTAAAAGCAATGAAATCGGCTAAGACCGCTATGAGGACTACGGTGGCAATGTGTGTTGTTCACAAGTAAATGTTGACGAGAAGAAAGACCTCCCAGCGGGAAGTTCATGTAATCCTCACGACAAGGATCAATAGTTTTTTTCGACCAACCGCTTGACAACCGAACAATTGTTCTGTATGATTGGCATACGAACATATGTTCTGTTATTATCGAGGTGATCTATGCGAGTCTCAGAATATCAACGAGCTTGGTTTAATCGGCGAGCGAAAATGATTGAGAAGGCGCTTTGCTCACTTCATCTTCCCGCTCGTGTTCAAGGAGGTCAAATTAGCGCATCTGGGATTCGCTATCACCTCACGCCCCTGACCGGTTTCCAGGCTCAACAGGTTTATGACATCGCCGATAAATTGGCGCAAGCTGTCGGGGCATACTATGTCCGCGTTGCGGAGGAGGGTAGAGGATTGACACTTGATCTCCCCTTGAACGATGAGCAGGATTTACTTCTTTTACAAGTCCTGAAAGATCATGGCAACCTTCTGCCTCTAACAGCCATTGTTGGACTCTCGACCAAGGGAAATCCTTTCTGCCTTAATTTTTGCCAAGAGAACTCTTGGCATCTATTCGCGCATGGTTCTTCGGGGACAGGAAAATCCGAGCTCTTACGAACCGTGATCGTTTCCACCGCATTGAACAGCCGATTATCCCTGGTTCAGTTTTTAGGGATCGATCTGAGTGGCAGGGAATTGACGCTGATCGAGGGTCTGCCCCATGGGTTAGCGGATGTCGCCTGTGATCCTGTCTATGCACAGGAGATGATGCAATGGCTACTGGAGCTGATCGAGCGAAGAAATGTGAATCGGATCCGCAGTCCACACATCATCCTGGCGATCGATGGCGTTGATCTGTTAGGGAAGTCAAACGAGAGGACTCATGACCTGCTTAAAAAGATTGCGCATTTAGGACTTAAAACAGGTGTTCATTTAGTCCTCACCAGCCGAGAGGCGCGTATTCGAGATGTATTAGGTTTAGGACGCAATACAGGATTCGTCATCGCAAAAGGGAACAGGGAAGAGGACAAGAAGGGAGAAGGGAAGCGGAAGCCAGGGGATTTTTCCTTCCTGAGGGGTCTCCAGCGGGTGCGGGTCCAAGTCGCCTGGATGCCGGTATTTGATTTGCAGGAAGCGATGAAGCTATTCCGATCCAGACAGCGCGAACAGGGTATTGGGCGAGGATCTGACATTTTTCATCCATGGGAGATCATCAACTCTCTTCATACAGATGCATCGGGGTAAAGAAGGAATGGAATGTCGCATGTGAAGGTCAGACGCAGACGTCGACATTGATGACAATTGTAATGAGTTACTAAAGTTGTCATTCTATGACGGAGCAGAGTAGAAACGAAGAATCTCTACAATAAGGCCAAGAAAGCATCGATTCAGAGATTCTTCAACGCTTCGCATGCCAGAGTGTCCAAATATTTGGCGAATATAAGATATTGAGGTGCAAAACATGAATTGAGCAGTTCAATGACCGAACCTGCACACGAAGATGAATTTTCGTGACAAGAAGTGAGTTACCGATGTTTGAAGAGAGCATGGTTAGAAGGATTGTATCTGTAATGCAATTGAAAAACGGAAGATAATCTTGGGATCGAGAAAGGACAGAAGAGCGTACTGAACTTAAAAAGATTAACTCTGTCCGTGGCACGAAATATGCCTCTATTGAGGAAAGAGACAATCACAGGGAATGAATATGGAACGGGAGCGATGTGCTCATCGGTCAAAAGCAACGATCAGGGATGAGCACCGCTGTTCATGAAGGCGGGAGGTCAAGATGGATGTGGGAATGCTCTGGTTCGATTCGGATCACCAACGCGATATGCGAACTCGAATAGAACGGGCCTCAACCTATTATCAATCAAAGTATGGTCGGAAACCCAATCTTTGTTTTATCCATCCAGCCACAGCATGTGACGGGACACCAAGGGAGGTAAACGGGCTTCGAGTCCTGACCTGTACCACAGTGTTGCCGAATCACTTTTGGCTTGGAGTGGAAAAGGTTGAAGCCGGATAAAGCAAGTGAGAAATTTGCGCCAGGCATTTTATACAATATTATCTGCTATCAGATGATCCTCAGCGAATAACTAAATTGCCTATCGAAAATGAGACAAAATGGTTTTGAGATTAACCGAATCTATAGCTGGCCCTTCTTCCTTCTTGAAATCTATTTTGGCTTTCACAGTTCGGATGCATCTTCCATTTACTCCTAACTTTTAATGAGACATGCAAACAGATCGCTCAAACGTTGGGGGGGGTGATTGAGGTAAATGACGAGCTAGGATACCACTTCACCTGCCCCATGGATTGAGTATCGATGCCGAGGTCATGAGAACCTTCTTAGCCAACAAACCTGCAAAATGAATGACTATCAAAATGAAGCGATCTAAATCATGGTTTCTAATACCCAGAGATGGAGATGAAAGGAAATCAGGCATCATGTCATCGTGCGAGTTGGGCGACGAGTTTTTCCAGAGCTACTTCCAGATCATCCTGTCCTGTTTTCGAGTCAATATCGTTCTTTAGGAGAAGACGGTATATGCATTCCAAGTCGTTCAGGCTGAAATTACGCGCTTGCGCGAGCAGTTTACTGAGGACGAAAGGATGCAGCTTTAGGACATCCTTGGGATCCTGATGGGCATCGATTGCCTCTCGTGTTAGAAGAAGGAGACGAAATTGACGCGTTACCATAGAGAAAACATAAAGGGGGGATTCTTCCTCAAGCAAACCGTGTAACATGCGCAAAGCTTTCGATCCATCGCGATGGCCGATCGCGTCCACCATCGCAAAGATGTCGCTCTGGATGTGGAAAGGGGTCAATCGTTCAACATCATCGACCTGGATCGGTCGCTCACGGTTGACATAGTCCAATAATTTTGATAATTCCTGCTGCGCCAGGCGTGGATCTTCCAAGACAAGTTCAGCGAGGAGATGGGCTGCTTGAGGTTCTATTTGACCGCCATACTCTCGGGTGCACTTTTGTAGCCATTCGATAAATGCCGTTCCTTGGGGAGCTTCAAGCCGTTGGATGTAAGAAGAAGGGAGTTGATCTTGCAGCCATTGGATCAACTCTGAAGCTCGGGATGGGAGACGACCCCTGGAGGATTTCAAATCAATCGGTTCTATGAGAAGTAAGGCTGTAGTAGGGGGGATATTATTCAGTACTTGGAAGAAACGTTCTCGTTGAGCGTCGCTGGACATCAAACGAGTGGGCTGTTCAGCGATCACCAAGCGTCGACGGGAAAGGAATGGCATCGAGATGCAATTCTGTTCAATTGTTGTCAGATCAAGTTTGTCAGGAGTGAAATGGCTGATGTTGAGTTCCGCACTTGCGGGATCACCCATTTTGGACCGAAGGCGATCGATGAATTCAGAAAAACCTAATTCATGATCCCCATAAAGCAGATAGACCGTTGGGATATCTTCACTCATGTCAACTATTTGTATGGATGCGGTAGAGATTCTTTATTCCACTTTGAAGGGATTGAACAGCGACAATGCCAAGTGGTCCGGGCTCGCTCTTCGTTGTAACATATTGTTGTAATTGAGCACCGATTGGACGAGCCATGATGAGCCCCAAGATTGCGCCCAGAATCGCTAGAGGAAAACGCTGAATACGATTTTTAGCAGATTGATTTTCCAGACCTTGAAGAGAAACGTAAACTCCCATTGCAGAGAGAATGCCTGCTGTGAGCAGGTTTGTACCACAATTTGGGTGCACAGCTAGTTGATGTTCGCCAGCCCGCAATCGTTTCAACGCTAGCTGGACACCTTCTTCCACATCGCTCATTGGCAAATCTGTATAGAGAAAAAAACCGCGGCTATCAGATCGGGCGATAAGCGGAGTTTTCGGTCTTCGAGAGGTGAGAACATGAATGGTCGCATGTTCGAGGGCATGGTTACGACGGATACGTGAAATCATTCCAATCAGAGATGAGAATCGATTCGTTTGACGCATGATGTGCCTTTCTATTGCTATGCAGAGATTATACATGAGAGCGCCTGTTGAGGGCATAAGTTACCTTGAATGAATACGATCGAGCTAAAGAGCATCCCAGTAAGAGTGAAAGCCCTATCTGAGAAGTTGACTTTCCAGATCCGTACTTAGACAGTACCTCGCAATCGATAATTGCATAGAAAGCGCGAAGCGTATGAAAAGGTTGACATTTATTTGAAAAATCCATTCCAATGTTGATGAGCAAAATGATGGCAGGAAAGGGATTGTGCAACATCAAATGACATACACCCAGCAGAAAGGCGTAACTGTACATCTTGTAAAAGGCAAGATAAAATTCGGCTATGTCATGGGATATGATCGGCCACGAATGGGCTAGCCAATTATTACAAAGCCATATCGCCAGGAACCAGGTTAAACATGCCTACCTGATTACAGGACCGGCCAATGTCGGGAAACGTACATTGGCAATACGCTTTGTACAAGCCCTTTACTGTCAAGGACCCCCTGAATCTGGTTGGTATTGTGGCCAATGTCGCCCATGCGACTTGGTTTCGAAAGGCATACACCCCGACCTACATGTGGTTGAGGCTATGGAACATGACCGTGCTTTGAAGGTCGACCAGATACGTGAATTACAGAAGAAAATTTATTTGACCCCTTATGAAAGTGATAGGCGGGTTGCCCTATTGCTCAGATTTCATGAAGCCACAGAGCAGGCAGCCAATGCCCTTTTGAAAACTTTGGAAGAACCCCCGCCACATGTCTTATTGATCTTGACTGCCATTTCCGCCGAGACCTTGCTCCCCACTATTGTTTCACGTTGTGAGGCTATTCCTTTGAGATTGGTATCGCAACAACACTTAGAAGCTACGCTTATCAATCGGGCAGTCAGCGAACAAAAGGCGCAGTTACTGGCGGCTCTTTCTGGAGGTCGTCCGGGTTGGGCAATAAAGATGCTGGAGAGTTCCGATCAACTTGACCAAAGGGCAGGCTGGCTCAATGAGATGTACACGCTTCTATCGCAGAGTCGTTCGGATCGCTTCGCCTATGTTGAACTATGGGAAGGTGGATTACGGAGAAGATTCGATCAGCTCGACGATCGGCGGGATGAGTGCACGCAAGCATTAGAATGGTGGCTCAGCTATTGGAGAGACATCATGTTGATCGCTCATCATGCGGATCATCAAATTCATAATGCTGATCGGCTCGATGAATTAAAAGAACTCGCTCAAAGACTAAGCCTCTCGAAGATCATTTCAACAGTGCAGGCCATTCAAAGCACGATGGATTCTATTACGGTCAACGCCAATATTCGTCTGGCTTTGGAGGCATTAATGCTTGAACTGCCCTACTTACGATGATCTCTATTCATTCATAATCAATCAGAAGCCTCTGTCCTTTAGTAATCCACAAACGAGAAGTTCTTCTGGAACAAGGGTAAATAGTTTTTATTTTGCAGCTTTCAAAATGATAGCATTCGCTCTCGATCCGAAGTCCGGGTTGAGAGCCAAGAGGAAATGAGAGGTGGCATTGATGGTTGGATCAATGGTCATCTATGCTGTTTTGGCTCAACGGATCAAGGATTTGGGCGCACCTCGATAGTGAGTCGAATAGCCGTGCGCTCTTTGCCTTCAATATCCACAGTGGTGAACTCGGGAATGCAGACCACATCAATGCCGTCTTCTAGGAGGTATCCGCGAGCGATAGCGACAGCTTTAATGGCTTGATTGACAGCACCAGCGCCAATGGCTTGGGCTTCTGCTCTTCGATGCTCGCGTACGACTCCAGCAATTGCTCCTGCAACGGCTGATGTACGCGAGGAGGCCGAGACTTTAATAATGTCCATCGGGCATTCTCCTTTGGCAGTGGACAAACGGTCGCCCGATTGAGATTGCGGCCGTAAATCAATTCTACTGGAATTACATGTGCGAATCAAGGAGTCATAGAGTCGTTCGTACCTCTCGAGGTTATTCATTCTTACCAAGCAATCGAAAAGTAAAGTAGGAATTAAATCCAGACATAGGAACGAATAAATATTTGCCAAGGTCTATTGACTTGCGAAATAATCATTTGACCATCCTATCTATCCATCGACACGAAATAGAACAGACCTCTGCTTAAGCATTTGACCATGTTAAGGTTTCAGATTGTGATGATAAATTGAGAACTATCGATTCGAGAATTTTTGGACATGCGATGAAGCTGGTTTTGGAAGTCAAGGTGGGATTGATGGGGATTTCGAAATGATTACCCTCCTGTTAGCAATCAATATATCCATTTGTGATTTGCTCATCCTCTACTGGCAAAGAGGTTGATTGCTGGCTCCGAGAGTATCGACAGAGAATTATTATATGACCATGGAAGTCAATAGTGTATGAACCCTAATCAAAGCCGGTTTTGCATGAGGATCAAAGCGACGGCATGAAAATCATCTTTAAATATGATTTGCCTCTTCCAACTCCGAGGCTTCGAAAATAACCTCTTCCTTTCCTGATAACTTCTCATTGATCTTTATTACGATAAGATTCAAATGACCATCGTGGGCAACGTAGTCCAAGTCGTCTGCTGGAACAGTTAAAACCGGGCAAAGGATGAAATCCGCGATCCAGGCTTCATAGAGTGAATTTAGCCGCTGGAGATACTCAGGTTGGATTTGCTGCTCATAGTCCCTCCCCCGAGATGTGATGCGACGAACAAGGGTGGGCACGGAAGCCCTGAGATAAATAACCAAATCCGGAGGGGGGAGAAAGATCGTCAAGACCTGATAAAGTTCTCGATATGTTTGATAATCCCGTTCAGACATATGGTGCTGGAGATAGAGATTTTGAGCGAAGATTTCAGCGTCTTCATACACGCTGCGATCCTGAATGGCGGAGGTAGGATGGTCGAGCAATTGTCGATGGGCACGTAGTCTGCGCGCAAGGAAAAAAATCTGTGAATGAAAGGACCAGGAATGCATGTCTTGATAGAAATCCGCCAGATAGGGATTTTCACACTCTGGTTCGTAGAAAGGCTCCCAGCCCAGCTTTTTAGAGAGCAGACCAACCAAAGTGGACTTGCCTACACCGATATTGCCGGCGACTGTAATGAAACGTTTCTTCATGCTCATGCCTCCTCACTCACAATGCCCATATGCTAGTCTGTACATTCCACCTCTGACCTGTAACCTGATAAAGATATCCAGTTTAAGTATGTAAATGAATAATGCGTAATTGAATCCGATGATATGTTGGATCTGCTTCGTGCTTTAAATGATCTGGCAAAACCAATCATTCAGGTTTGAATTGCTTACATTCGAATGAGCAGCGCGAAGCCTAATATTATCCATCCCATATTCCTTAGGGAAGCGGCAACTCTGGTTGGAAGGGTGGGATGTTTAGGGCTGCGCGAATTCTGCTAATCACAAGTCGAAGGTGCTCTGGATTGGCTACAAAGTTAATATGATTGGTGTCGATAGGCAAGACTCGCCTAAATGATTGCTTCGAGAAATGGTCATCATAGGCGTTATTCAAGCGGTCGATATAAGCATAGTCCATATTCCGTTCGTAGGATCGATCACGCACGGCGATGCGATGCATGGCAACTTCCGTATCCGCTCTTAGAAATACAATTAGATCCGGAGGGCGAATTCTTTCTGCCAGGGCTTCGTGAACGGAATGGTAGGTAAAAAGCTCGTCACCTTCCAAGTTCAAGCGGGCAAAGAGCGCATCCTTCTCGAAAGTATAATCGGCGATTAAATTCCTGGATTTCAGTGCCCTCGGAATGGTCTCCATCTGTTGTCGGTAGCGACTGAGCAGGAAAAAAATCTGCGTTTGAAAAGCATATCGTTTTCGGTCTTCATAGAAGGAAGAAAGGAAAGGATTTTCTTCGAAGGCTTCCAAGACAAGCTCAGATTCAAAGCTGGGTTGAAGTAGACGAGCCAATGTTGTTTTTCCGACGCCAATGATGCCCTCAATTGCAATATACATTTGTCCTTCCTGTAAAAGAACGGTTACATATTTAAAGCTGGCTATTTGAGATGAACCCTGTGATCCATGATCGAAGCAACCCCGGATCGTTTTTATTGAGGTCATTGTTCATTATTACTATAAGGTCAGTTGCTTTCATGCTCGATAACCCGTATCCCTTTGAGAAGAGGCGAGTCTCACTGATTTCGCCAAAGCCAGGCAAGACTCGCTTTATCTATTTGGGCGAATCGCTAAGAGGGGTGCATGGTTTCCAGAGACATGGTGGATGAGTGTCTATCAATAATCCTTTGGATAATCGTTTCCAGATATAAGATCTACAGTTAAGAAACCCATCAAGGCTCATATCGAAATTGAAGGCAATAATGGTGGAAAGTATTGCTGACCCAGGCGCTGCCCATTCCATAAGGCGCTAATCGAATATCATCCTGGCACCAGATACGCTCATCTTTAAGAGTGTAAACCTCGCCAAGCCTTCTGCCAAGATCCCAGGCAAGGGGATACACCCGTCCACCCTTTTTAACATTCTTAACGATGATCGTCATGTAGGCTTTTGGACGGAGGAAAGATCCAAACTTCGTGTAGATTATAACAAGACGATTGAGGAACTCGTCGTAATCGGAGATATTGCCCAAATCAGCCGGATCGTCTGAGTAAGTGACGTCGAGCTGTGAAGAACCGCGACGATGGCGCTGAGTTGCGGCGCCGTGGGCGCGAAGCATGTCCCAGTACGGAGGGGAGGTGAGCACGTAATCCACAACAGGGAGATCGAATTCTTCCAAACGAGCGGCATCACCTGTGATGATCAATGACTCCAGATGAGTCACGTCCGCACCAAGCGATATGCGTTCTTCGCTCACGAGTTGTTCTGCGATGTGTGAATACTTGGGATTGAGCTCAATGCCAATGGAGTGACGTCCTGAGCGTAAGGCAGCAATGACGGTTGAGCCTGTACCAACCATGGGGTCAAAGACCATTTCACCCCGCTTCGTGAAGAATTCAATGAATTCCTGTGCCAGGGTCTCAGGAAATTTCGCCGGATGACGCAGAACTTCCTTCCTTCGTTGAGGAGGGTTGTGGATGAACCAGGACTTCTGGAATTTTATCCATTCCTTAGGGCATAGTTCGTTTAACTTGTTGCGAAAAGGACGTTTCATGCTTCGCCTGACCTATGGTGTTGGGGTGTGAGAAGGGATGGGTTTGGGGGATAGAGTCTGAATGGCTAGATTGTCAAACGTGACCGTCACTTGATTGATCTCACCGGATTGTACAAAGAGACCAACACTGCCTTCAGGTAGAGTCAGATCACGCAGACTGAAGATCTCCACATCATTAATGTAAAAACGAAAGGTATCCCTGAATGCCCATACGCTCAAGCGATTCGTGGCCATTGGCCCTTGGATGAGGAAATTAATTTCGGAGAGCGGGATCAGCGTGCGCGCTTCCGCAGAGAGTATTCGTGTCACACGCGCGCCTCCATCGCAGGTGAGCACGAAACGATAGTGCTCCAAGGCATCGTTCACTCGGAAGAGAATACCATATTCATCCCCAGGGGAGCAAAGGTCCGAACGTGCCTCGATAGTTAAATAAAAGTCAGTAAGTTGGATTTCCGAGTTGTAGGTAAATAATAACTTGTTAGGCTTATGGATTGCGATGACGAGACGGTCTGTCAAAAGGCTGATGGCTCCTGTATCTGTCTCGAGGAGCTCCCACCCGCGATTCGTGCTGAAATTGTCTTCAAACACGATTTCACCCAGAGTGGCGGGCAAATCCGCAGTAGGTGTAGCGCTTTGAAGAGGGACAAATGTGTTGATCGGCGGAAGGGTAGGAAAGGCGATGGTAGCCGTTGGTCTTGGTTGCATAGAAGCGAGGGTGGCAGAGGCTATTGGAGAGAGAGGGCTTTCATTACAAGAGCTAAACAGAAGCGTGATGAGAAAGGTTAAAACCACAACTCCCGCCATCCCCCTATTTTTTGTGGCTATCGAACAACAAGCCTGTAGCTGCAAAGAATCTGCTATTTTATTCATTTTCGACACCGCAGAAAAATTGAAACAACGACCTGGGAGCGTTTGTTCTTAACAGCCGTATTTATTCTGAAAGATCACCGTCGGGAATCATGCATGGTTAGGAACCGAAGTACCAGACCTCGAAGTCATCGAAAGTGACCGTCAGCCCGGGTGTATCTACCGCGCTGGCATAGAGAGCAAATGTGCCGCTATAAAAAGAGAAATCATCGGCTTCATTCAGTATCTCACGATTTACAAATCCAAATAACTTACTCCCCCGAGCGACAAAGCCGATCCGATTTGAAGCATTCGGACCCTGATTCATCGCTGAAGCGGGGGTCCAATCCTGAAGTATGTCGACGATGCCACTGCTGAATTTTCGCATACGGTAATGACCATCACATGAGATCTCGAGGGTGTAGCCGTCATCAAAATTATCCCCGCCAATCCGTACCCCTAATCCCGCGGCATCCTTTCCGGAGCAAACGGTGAGATTCGCGGTTACTTCGGCATATACATTACTTCCCTGTATAAGCGTAGTACTCCACCAGACGTAAGTATCGGATAAATGATCAACCGCAATAAGTTGACCATCGCGGATCATGTTGATGGCAGCTTCATTATTAGGCCCGCCCCAAGAGGTGGAGCGACTGAAATTATCGCGATAATCTGGAACTGAAAGGTTCAAACCTGTGCGAGGATCCCCGGGCGGCAATGGTGGAGGGGAAGGTGTTGGGCTGGGACCAGGGGTGGGAGTGCCGGTGGAGGTTGAGGTGGGGAGCGGGAACTCTGTAGCGGTCACTGGTATGGTCGCCGTTGGCGGGGATGTCCAAGTCGGTAACGCCATTAGCGTAGCCGCCACGGCGGTTTCGACTTGATTGGCAGGTGGCTGGTCAGTTTGCACCGTACACGACTCGAGTAGCAATGAAAAGGATACCGCCATCAAAATCAGACTTTGGCGAAGAATACGTACTAGGAACGACATGTTTCACGCCCTCGATAAGCTAGATAAAAGAAGAAGAACTCTCATAGCAGTATAGCATGAAGATCATGTGTTTCAGCGGGAGATAGGTTTTCCGTATGATGAGAGTAGGTGTAGAGATAATATAACCATGAATTTATCCAAATCAATCCTTTGGATAATCCATTTTTCTTCACTTGTTCGAAAGGAGCAACGATAAAACGAGCAAGAAAACAACGTTGATAAAGAAATCTAAATAATTACTTCAGAAGGATAGGGTGAGCCTGGCGTTGATGAAATGAAGCGAGGTTATTTTGCTGTAATTCAAGGAGATGGGAGAGCGCCTGATGCAACCCGAAACCGACTTCCTCGGGGGTGTGGGCGTCGGAACCGATCGTTACCCATTGCCCTCCCTCCTCAAAGAACCAATGCAAGATTTGTCTCGATGGAGAGGTCTCATTTACCGATCGACGCAAAGTGATCGTATTGATCTCGATAGCGATATTTCTCTTCGCCAAGGTGCGTAAGATCGAACGAATGCGGGCTTCAAATTCACGTGGATCGAAGGGGCCATAATGCTCAAAGCCATAGCGTTTGACGATATCCATATGCGCCAGGATATCGAACTCGCCATCTTCAGCCATGCATTGCATTTCCTGATAGTAGTCCTTATAGGCAGCATGTTTAGACCGTTTGAAATATTCTTGCTGAAAGATCAGATCATCCCCGATCCAATGCAGGGAACCAAGGGTGTAGTCCCAAGGGTAGGAACTCAGCAAATCCCGGATTACTCCAGGATAGCAGTGCGGCTCACCCAATTCGATACCGGAACGAATGGTAAGCAAACCCCGAAAAGCATCACGACAGGCCTCCAGTTCCTTCCACCATTCATCCACGCGAAAGAAGTTGGGACATGCATCTTGAGGGTGCAAATCGAAATGCTCTGTGAATCCGATTTCAGGGATGAGGGCCTCAAGCGCAGCGTGACACATATCTGTCATACTGGCCTGACTATCACACGAGAATCGAGTATGAAGATGGTAATCCTGAATAATCATTGCGTCTTCGTTCAATACGGATTATCTTCCGGTCGAGACAATTGTCAGTTATCTTCTACGATGCCGATTTAATTACCTACTTTGCTTGATAGATTTATCTGATTCTGCCATAAAATATCCCCGGGAGTAGAGCACTCGCTCCTGGCTGGGATACCCTCAGAAGCAGTTGTATCGGATGCAACATCTGGGGTTTAATATGGGCGATGCATGTTATCTCGGGTAAACGAAAAGAGTGTAATTGGGTTTCAATAGCATGACACGAATCGTTTTGCGACTCGAAGACGAAAAACGATGTCAGGAACTTGAGTAATATTAATCGATGCCTTCAATATATTGGATTCTACATAAACGACGTCTTGCTAAAAACCAGGGGAAGACCGTACCTTTCCTGGGTAAATTAGCAGTGGTTGGCATAGTTATCGTTACCCTTTTCTTGGTTGGTGCGAGTTTTATCGCTGGGTTGTTCTATGCGAGTCTTGTGAGTGATCTTCCACCAGCGGGGAATATTGAAACTCTATATGCGGAGACTACCGATGGATTTCCCAGATCCATTGAGGTCTATGACCGAACGGGCGAGAACCTCCTTTTTGCGTTGCTTCATCCCGAGGCGACTATGCGGCAATGGGCCAGCTTTGGTTCTGGTGGGATGAATCCCTTGCCGCAGAGCATTATCCAGGCCAGCGTGGCGTTCCAAGAACCATCATTTTGGGAAAATATAGGTTATGATCAGGAGAACTTTCTCAGGGATCTGATCCATATACTTGGCAAAGGGGGAGAACAAGAGCTGCCCAAAACAATCACCCAACAACTTGTGGAGATGACGCTGCTTCCCCCAGATGATTGGTTTCATCCACCCATCGTCCGTTTTATCCGAAGTACGGTATTGGCTGAAAGGCTGACCAAGCGTTATTCCAAGGAACAGATTCTTGAGTGGTATCTTAACAGTGCTTATTATGGAAATCTGGCTTACGGCATCGATGCGGCCTCGCTGGTCTATTTCGGGAAGCATGCCCAGGAATTAACCCTGGGCGAAAGTGCATTATTAGCAGCTCTCCCCCGGGCGTATGAGATCAATCCGATCGATTCTCCTCAACAAGCAATCAGTATACAGCGACAGGTTCTTGCGATGATGGTCGAACAAGGATTGATCACGCCATCCCAGCGAAACGCAGCGATGGTTGAATCTCTTCCCTCCAGCCTAGAGGCATCATCTAGCGCTTTTCAGCTTCAGCGATACACCTGGGATCGATTGGTCGACGCTTATGGATCTGGCATTGTCAATCGATACGGCCTAAGAGTGATTACCAGCCTGGATGCTCAATTACAGGGTCAGTTATTGTGCAGTGCACAGATTCATCTTGGGAGGCTGGCGGGGAATACACCAGAGCCCATGGAGATTGCTGATGAGGATTTGGAATGCGATGTGGCGAACTTTCTGCCGCCAATACGACCAGGGAATCAGGGAAAAGATCATCGAGTGCAAGATGTGGCCATTGTGATCCTGAATCCTCAAAATGGGGAAATCTTGGGGCTTTATGGGGCTGTGAATCAACCAATACAGATACAAGCCATGTCTTATCCATTTATTTATCTGACAGCCTTTACAAGAGGCTATTCCCCTGCAACGATGGTTCTCGATTTGCCAATGTTGGAAGAGGAGGGAAATGCAGATCAAATGTCTCAGAATGGTGAAGATCTTCATGGCCCAGTGCGTATTCGGACAGCATTACTAGGCGCCTATCAGTACGCTGCCCAACGGATGGTCCATGCTATGGGTGAGGATACCATCCTGAGAGTCATGAGCCAGATGGGGATCGACAGTATGCAAGAGGTTCGTGATGATGTAGCCGATAGAAGAATAGCGGATGAACTGGAGGCATCATTGTTGGATATGTCCTCCGCTTATGGCCTGTTTGCGAATGAAGGTACGATGGTTGGCACTTCGACATTGGAAGCAAAATTGAAAGATGAACAAGCTGAACTCGACCCGATTTTGATCATCCGTATTGAAGACGAAAACGGCAAGATCCTGGCAAAAACAGATGTTGAGGAAAAAGCGATACTGACTTCACAATTATCATTCCTCATAACAGACATCCTGAGCGATCATGCCACGCGAGGAATGCTATTAGGTCAGCCAAATGCCCTTGAACTCGATCGTCCCACGGGGGTGATGATCGACAATCTAATAGGGGATAAGGTCAACTGGACGATTGGTTTTTCACCCTCACGAGTCGTTGGGGTTTGGGTTGGGAATCGTGACGGGCAGGGAATGGAAGAGATTGGCCCTCTTAATGGTGCTGCCCCCCTGTGGCGCGCACTCATGGAATATGTTTCGCAAGAAAATCCTCCTGAGGGGTGGGAAAAGCCTGAGGGGATAACCATGCTCGAGGTTTGTGATCCATCCGGGTTGCTACCCACCAAGGCTTGTCCGTTGGTCGTGCGGGAATACTTTTTAGAAGGGATGGAGCCAGTCCAATACGATACCCTCTATCAGCCTGTGATGGTTCATAGAGAGACGGGTAAATTAGCCACACTCTACACACCCTTGGAGCAGGTGGAGGAGCGCGTGTTTCTCATCCCTCCACCTGAAGCAGCAGATTGGACTGAGAATTTTGGATGGACCTATCCTCCCAAGGAATATGATCCGATTCATACCCAACTTGTACAAGAGGTTGGCGTGAATATCGATTTTCCCATGGACTTCATGCCTATCCATGGAAAACGATGGATCTCTGGCACAGCCGATATTCAAGGTTTTAAATATTACCGCTTGATTTACGGTGAAGGTCTGAATCCCACAGCTTGGTATCAAATCGACGAAGATCGGTTTGAGCCGGTGGTTGAAGATGTGCTCGCTTTGTGGGATACGCGAAATTTGGATGGGTTATATTCACTGGAGCTGATGGTGGTCGATCAGGAGGGGATCGTTCACATCGCAAATCGATTTGTTATCGTAGATAATCAACCTCCCCAAATCGAGGTTCTTCATCCTGGGGAAGGAGAGCGATATAGAGTACAAGGGGATTCCATCCGGTTTGAAGTTCGCGCCAGTGACAACTTTGGCCTTTCGAGAGTCGAGTTCATGGTCGACGGCAAAAAGGTTGGTAAAGCCTATCAAACACCATTTCTACTGGAAGTGCCCTCTTTGTCCAGCGGCCTTCACACCTTTGTAGCACAGGCGTATGATCTGGTAGGTAATGTAGGGGAGAGTGAGCAAGTCGCGATCTACGTAGAGCGCTAATCGATTTCTCCGTCCTTGGCTCAATTAAACCCTAACTTTACTGGAATTAATCACCTGCCATTTTGGGAAGGAAAAACTGGCCTAGCTTGGAGTGTTTGAGAGAATCATGGAATTCTTTGACGATGTGATCTATCCATGAGATTATTGTTTGGCGTCCCAGGGAGCCTGACTGGCATGCGCGCCACTCATGGCATCTCGAATGGGTTCAGCAAATTGTGGCAATCGTTCCCCCACAGCAAGTAAGAGTCCAAAGCATCCGGTGAGCATCATATCTCCAAAGGGGGCTGCAAAGTGAGTTCGGAGTTGAGAGCCCATCATCATTTGACGACGAGGCCCGGTTACGACAACACTGAACTCTTCCATATTTAATTCCATCGGTTTGTCATCAAGAAGCAGAGCGCCGTGACCATGGTCCTCGAATACTTCTTGGTGGGAGAGCGATCCATTAGCGAGTGAGAGCAGGAGCCGGTCAAGGCGGGAAGGTTCCAGAAGACCGGTATGGTGCTCAAAGAGACCCTCGATCCCAGCGGGACCGAGACGGAAAGCCAGGGTATGAAAATTTCCCACATTGGCTATTAACAAACGTTCGCGAGTGCGAACATATTGATCCAGTGTGGCGCCAAGGACCGCTGCGGCGGCTGTGTCCATGAGCATCAAGGGACAATCCAGGTCTTTGGCGCTCTCGACGACTGCCAACATGCGCGTCATGATCCTGGGGACCTGCTCTGCATGATAAGCAAAGGTGGTGAGCCGATTTTCGTGTTGGATGCGTTCTCTCAGGTAATCAAAGCGGAACTGACGATCCGAAACGCCGGGAGGCGCCGCTCCGTGGTCGAAGACAGCGACCGCAATAACCTGCGGTTGGAGCTTAATTCCAAAGGGATCAAAGGCGGATGCGATCGTTTCCAAATGGAAATCTCTCAATTGGATTTCCGTTACGGATTTCAGCCTGCGGGCTTCATCCGGGCTAACAATTCTCGCACCCATTTCGTCTTGCACCCAGTTCAAATCGTCGTTGAAGGTTCGGGCTGCTTCAGGTGTGGCGTATAGGGGCAATCCCTGGCGGATATGCGCTTCTGCCGCCCAATGGCATGGACCCCCGCCCATCATGAGCCCCGTGAGCAGAATGGCTTCTTGTTTTCTTGTGGCTTCCAAGATCTTTGTTCGGATGATCATCGTAGGAGAGGGCATGACCATCTTAAGGCCGTTCTCAAGCGATGCGCCCGAGCGGAAAAGATAGATGTCCTGGGTGCCAGTGCCGATGTCAACCGCGAGAATTTCCATGATGGCTCCACGAATTGGAATCAAAGCTATTGTAATGCGTTTGCGTGCGTATTGCGGATTTTAGTATTTGATGGACTTAATCGCGCACTGGGGGCTGCCAGTCCGGATTCATATCTTTGCTAAAAGAGTTAGTTAGATTAATTTGATCTGCCCCCGTGATGGACATCCGGAAAATCTCATAATTTTGAGTGCGTGTGGATGTGAAGACAACATACTGCCCATCAGGAGAGATAGCGGGTTCTATGTTTCCCAGGGTATTGGTCAGCTGGGTATGTTTATGGGCACGGTCTGCGATGGGGAAGACGTAAATTTCATAGCTCCCTGGTTTCTTAAAAGAGCAGATGATATATCGACCATCGGGCGACCATCGCAGATCATGAACGCCCAGGAATCCTTCCTGTAGGTCGAATAGCTCCGGGGGATTTCCATGGCTCTCTGATCGGAAGTAGAGGCGGTAGGGGGCATAGTTTATTGAAATGGCTACGGCAATTGGTTGACCTTGCGGCATCCAGGAGGGGAAAGGTGCGCCTATGGGAGCCCAGGCGGGGAAGGCTTCATCAGCCCAGCCATGGCTTAACCAGCGAGTTTCGCCTGCAGAGCAGTCTTCGTTTAAGCTGGGACAAATAACATCCATCAGATAGATCTGAGTCTGATCGCCATATCGTTTGGATGTGAATGCCAATGTCACGCCATCCGGGGACCAGGCCGGGTCATAATCATCAGCAGGGTTGTTGGTCAGATTGACAATGTGACCCCCATCCGCGTTCATGATATAGATTTCTTTATTCCCATCAGCATCGGATATGTAAGCAATTCGTTTGCCATTAGGGTTCCATCGCGGCTGTGTTTGATTGCCCGGTCCGAAAGTGAGCTGAAGAGGATCCGCACCGTCAGGTTTCATCGTCCAAAGCTGGGTGAAGCGCCCATCCGCTCGGTTACTGGCAAAGGCAATCAATCCACCGCCGCCAATGGGGATGGGTGTTGGAGTTGGAATGGGTGTTTCAGTGGGCGTGGGTGATGGAATGGGCGTTTGCGAAGGCGTATGAGATGGAACCACGGTTAGAGTCGGGCTGGAGATGGGCGTAGGTGTATCGCTGGGAAGTTGGGCGACAACGGGAAGGGTGGACGTGGGCTTTGCTGCGGAAGCACCGAATAGGCCAAGACCTCTGGCGATGAAGAAACCCCCGATCCCGATGATGGCAGCCAAGGCAGCGAAGCCCGCGATGGGAATCCAAATCGGGAATGGTTTCCGAGGCGCGGTGGATGGGATGGTCATTGAAGGGGTGCTACGGATGGTCTCGGCCTGGATTTCACCGCGCAGAGCAGCTTTGAAATGAACAAGATCCGGGAAACGGTCATTAGGATCGAGCGCCAGAGCCTTCTGGATTGCTGCTTCGGTGCTTGGTGAGACAGAGGGATTGAGAGATCGCAGAGGGGTAAGGGGCTTTTTATTAAATAGGCGCTCGATGCAATCCGTTGGGCGCTGACCTGTAAGCATGCTGTAAAGGGTAGCGCCCAAGGCATATTGATCGCTGCGGTGATCGGTATGTGAGCCGCCATATTGTTCAGGAGGGGAAAAACCTGGCGTAAGACCTCGGGCGCCTGTGGTCGTTTGCGTCTGGTCGAAGACTTTGGCGATGCCGAAATCGACCAATTTAAGATTGCCATCCGGTTGCAGTTTTATATTCGCCGGTTTGATGTCACGATGGATGACAGGCGGTTGGAGGGAGTGGAGGTAAATGAGGGCATCGCAGATCATGTCCGACCAACTCAAAACCTCTCCAACTATGGCTCGTTGACGAGAACAGTGTGTCTCCAGGTCTTCCCCAGCGATGAAATCCATCACCAAGTATTGTTGACCTTCCAAGATGAAGTGATCAGTGACCCGTGGTAGGTTGGGGTGGCGCAGGGTCGCAAGTAAAGAGGCTTCCCTTCGGAATTGGCGCTCTGCGACAGGGTCAACATTGAGGTTCTCTTTGACGGCAACTTCAATCTGCAAGGTGAGGTCAAAGCTGAGGTAAACAGCACCCATGCCTCCTCGACCGAGCATGCCATCGATTCGGTAGCGATTGTTGAGGATGGAGCCTGCTGAGAGTGTCATAGGTAGGATTGTAGTCCGACGATGATTTTCCGGCAATTATAGGATAAATAGGAATTTCTTGCTTATCGACTATATCGATTTCATGCCAATTTTACTGAATTGAACCTTGAAACGCCATTTTTAGCAACCGAATTTTGGAAACAATATCGTTGTGAAGGTGCGCCAAAGATGTCCCCATTATCCATCACGCGCTGGTCGCGATCATGCAAGTTCGCATGAATTATGGGAGATCCATTTTCTATACTTGTGTCAATCAATCCATCTGCATGGTTTAAAATAGGGATACATTAGATAGGCAATTGAGGGGATTATATGACGAACGGCTCGATGTCAACCGACTGGTATGAATACCGCAACGATTGGACACATGTCCAGGGTGAAGTGATTCAAGAGGCGTTGATCACACTCTATGTCAATGGCATGGAATTGGCTACCATTATGGTCACACCCAATGACCTCGAATGCTATACATTGGGTTTCTTGAAAAATGAAGGGCTGATTGCTGCATTGGATGAGGTGGAAAATATCCATATCAAAGAGAACAATTGCTGTGTGGATATATGGCTGAGTCACGCAATTATAAAGCCTGAACGGGCGATCATCACCTCTGAATGTGGAGGGGGCATCACTTTCGAGGACCCTGCGCTGAACATCCAACCGCTGCAAGAGGAGTGTAGCATTCACCCGGATAGGCTTTTTGAGCTTTTTCAGATGCTGCATTACCCGGAAAGCCTTTACGCCCGAACGCGGGGTGTTCATGCTGCCGGGATCACCAATGGGGAGGGCTTGTTGGCAGTGGCCGAGGATGTCGGTCGTCATAATGCCATTGATAAGATCCTGGGCGCATGCTTATTGAAGGGGATCGATACCCGCGGTCTGATGCTGTTGGCCACAGGGCGGATATCTTCGGAAATGGTGCGAAAAGCTGGAAGGATGGGCTGCCCACTCGTCGCCTCACGCAACTCCCCCACCTCCATGGCGGTGACGATGGCGCGTGCCTGGAATATCACCTTGATCGGGTATGTAAGACAGCATACCCTGCGTGTCTATGCCCATCCACAACGTTTGTCAACATTCCCACACACCGATTGAGTCTCGGGGGGGAGTCGTAGCAATAAAGAGGCGAAATGAGAAATTCTGATCCATTTTGTTGGTACGAATCCATCGGAAGTGGTCATGGACTTCGAAGGAAGGATAACCCTTTCTGCGAAGAGAACCGATAAGAAAGCACAAATCATGTAATTGGCAAGCACTTTTGCAGCAGAGCGGCAAGGGTCATCACTGATCTTTCAACGACCGGTGTCAGTTTCTCGCCGAAAGCAGTAGAAGCAGGTTGAATACCCAAGAGAAAGATGTCGACCTGAATCGAGCAGGTGAGGAACTTGGCTGCCAGGTCAAGGCTGGCATTGTGGGTTGATATGGACCGCTGACCGATTTCGTCTATCTCGATGATGGCGATGTCCCCTGGCGAGGATCCCAAATCAGCGGCGTCCGCGATGACCACCACTTCGGGTTTCATCGCAATGATGGGGCCTAAGTAATTCTCAGGTACATCACCCGCATCAATTAGACTTGCATCCACTTTCCCCTGTATATATGCAATCAAGCTAGGACCAGCGCCATCATCGCCCCGCAGGGAGTTGCCCACCCCAAGGATGACAACCTTCTTGCCGGCCAACCTTTGACGAATTATTTCCAGCATGGCAGAAAAATCTCGTCATGGAGCGTGATGGTTGATGAAGCGACATCCTTCGTACGCGGTATGGGGGGAGATGTCACAGGTGTCTCTATTCTCCAACGCGCAGGAAGTGCCGTAATGGGCGCAGAGAGTAACCTAATGTGAGCAGGGCTGCAGCGGCTAAGATCATTGGAAAGATCAGATTCTCACCCGAGAAAGATATCCCCAGTAGATATTTACTGAAAAAACTGCCGAAGGGCGGCAACCCGGAAAGCCATAACGCTGCCAAAAGAAAGACGATGAAACGCCCTGGCATTTGCTCAGCGAGGCCGTCCATCTCTTGCATGTTATAGGTGTTTCGCTTTCGATAAATGGAGCGACAGCAAAAGAAAAGTGCCAATATTGCCAAACCAGCGCTAACGAAGTGGATTAAGGCCGGTCGCCAGGATGCAGTCCCTCCAAGCAGGACAAAACCAAGCTGGCTGGTAGCCGCAAAGGTCAAGAAGCGACGCAGATCGTTCTCGATCAAAGCCAAGATCGCCCATCCAAAGATGCCAACACAAGCAATGATGCGGGCGGTGAGAATGGCTGATGCCTGCTCTGGAAAGCGCAGGATCGCAACGGCGCTACCGGCATAGGCGATCCAGAGTACATAGGTCAAAACTTGTTTTCTGTTGAGGGTCTGCAATATTTGCCCGAGGATGCGTATGAGCGCGGGCACAAGCTCGCGGAACAAGTCACTTAGTGCCTGATCGACAAACTTGAAAATCGCATTCGCTGCCCACGTGATCACATTGACACCCCGCGTAGAGAGGTCAAAATCGCCACGTTCACCACGCGATAAAAGTTGCTTTAGGCCGCCGAGGCCCTTAATGGGTCCGTAAAATTGGGTCCCAGGAACGCGGTAGACTGCGGGATCCAACGCTTCACCACCTAAAAAGACCTCTGTTTCCACCGCTTGGCGAGCACGCCCACCCAAGTAGAAAAGGAAGCCAATGATCAGGCTGATGATGAGTAATACGGTGGCTAAGGTGGATTGCCAAATACCTGGGATTACAGCTTGAATTCCCATTTCGCCCAGGATAGGCCTGATAATCTGATTCACTGGCACCAGGTAGAAAATCCCGAAAAACAGACAGGCGATGGCCAAAAGGGCAACCGGAATACGCATAGCCCAGCCGGCTTCTTTTACTTGATCTAGATCCTTAGGACGATCACCCCAAAATAGTGAATAGAGTAATTTCATGAAGGATGCCAAGGTCAGTGCAGAGCCAAACATCGCGGTCAGGAGAAAAAGCGGGAAAAGCGCCCCTCCTCGATCGATAATACCTTGATAAATGAGCCATTTGGAGACGAATCCATTCAAAGGTGGCATGCCGGAAATCGCCAGGGCAGCGATCAGGCAGGCAGTGAATGTCCAGGGCATCGCTCCTGCCAGTCCGCCAAGTTCCGAAAACTTCGTC